>JALYUS010000388.1 GCA_030853625.1 Chloroflexota bacterium | reverse complement strand
CTCCTTTTAATTCCCCCTTCCCACGCTGAGGTACGGAAGGGGGCTGGGGGTTAGGTTCAGCGGGCGGCGATTGCGGCGCCAGTCTCGACCGGTTCCGCCTGCACATCCGCCGCTTCGTCCTCGGCGTGGGCATTCGCCGTGCCGAGCAGTAGGAACTGCGCGACGACAACTTCGATTGCCGTGCGGATCACGCCATTACGGTCGGCGTACGGGCGCGTCTGCAAGCGGCCCTCGATGAAGACGGGCTTGCCCTTCGCGCCGTAGGTGCTCATCGTTTCCGCCTGCCGGTCGAAGAAGACGAGCCGGAACCACTCGAACGACTCCGCGCGCTCGCCGTCGGGAGAGCGGCGGAAGCCGTTGACCGCGAGCGAGGCGGTCGCCATCGCGATGCCGTCGGCCGTGTAGCGCAGTTCGGGATCATTACCCAGGTTGCCGATGAGTGTGACGCGATTCAATCCTCGTGCCATGTTTGTTCCTCCAGCCGCTTCGTCATCCATTCCGATTACGTTTGCCGTTTCGTCTCCGGTGGGTGCGGCCTCAACCCTTTCCGGCGTATCGCTATTGTCTCATGCGAACAAATGTTCGTCAAGCCCGGCACATTAATTTACCGCATTGGAATGCCGCAAAAATGGCATCGAAATTGGGCTGTTCGGATTTTCATGCGTTTTTGTTCTCAATGCTACAGTCCACACTGAACGGTTCAGTGCCAGAGTAGTTTCACATCTTCGTCGTCGGAAAACGCTTTCAGCACTTCTTCCGCGCGCTCCTTGTCACCCTCAAGGATGAGAATATCGTGCGGTTGCAGGGCCGGGCCGAGCCAGACCATGCCCATGCCACCGGCGCGCGCCATACAGGGGATGTGATACATCTTCAGAATGCCGATCGCCATGTCGGCGACCATCTGGTTCTCTACCGTGGCGATGGGGACGATTTTCCCTTCGGGATGCTGATCGCCCGTCGGTTTTTTGAAATGGAACGGCATGATTAGCCCTCGATCAGTCGCGCGATAGTCACGCCATCGCCGCCCTGTTGGTCCGGCGCGGACTCCGTCCCGGCGACGAGCGGATTGGCGCGCAGATAGTCGCGCACGACCTGGCGGAGTGCGCCCGTCCCTTTGCCGTGAATAATGCGGAGGTATGGCATCCCCGCCAGCACGGAATCGTTCAACGTGCGATCGAGCACGTCGCCAATCTCCACGGCGCGCATGCCGCGCAAGTCCACTTCGAGTGCGGCGCTCGCGGGCGCGGCGGGGAGAGTGATCGGCGCTGTCCGTGTGTGATAGGGCCGTTCGCCGCGCACCGTGGCGCGGCGGGCCGCCTCGCGGTTCGACAGGCGTGTCAGTCCTGCCAACGGCTGCCGCATCGTGAATGAGCCGACCTGCACATCCGCCTCGCCGCTGCCTGGATAGAGGACAGTAATCAGCCCTTCGGAATTGCCGAATGCTGCAACGAGTACGCGATCACCGGCCTGAAGGGGCCGGTCCGGTCCTTCCGGCGGCAGGGCGATGATCTGTGGCGGCGTCGGTTTCGGGGTGGCGGCCTCTTTTGCGCTCGCCTCCTTCAATTGCTGTTGGGTTTCCAGCGCCCGCTGATCTGCCTGCTTGATCCAGTCGCGCGTCACGCTGACCGTATCGCGCTCGCGGGAGAGGCGACGCAGATCGGCGCGCAGATCGGCCAGTTCTCGCTCAATCGCCGCCAGCCCTTCGGCGCGCGCGTCCCGCTTCACCTTCTCGGCCTCGAACAGGGCTTTAGCGGCGTCGCGCTTCATCTGCTCGGCCTGAGCGCGGTCGCGGCTGGCGCGCGAGCGGGCGCGTTCCGCCGCCTCGCGCTCGCCTTTGATCCCTTCGAGCAGCGTGTCCACCTGCACGACTTCCGGCGCGACGTACTGCCGTGCCCGCTCCACTACGGCGGGATCGAGGCCGAGACGCTGGGCGATGGCGAGCGCGTTGGAGCGCCCCGGCACGCCGACCGTCAGGTGATAGGTTGGCGAGAGGGTTTCGACATCGAACTCGACACTACCATTTTCGACGCCCGGCGTCGCGTAGGCGTACGATTTCAACTCGCTGTAGTGAGTCGTCGCGATGACGAGCGGGCCGCGTTCGAGCAGCGTGGCAATCAGCGCGCGGGCGAGCGCGGAGCCTTCCTCCGGGTCCGTCCCCGCGCCGAGTTCGTCGAGCAGGACGAGCGAGTCGGGCGTCACGTCCCGCAGCGTGGCGATCACACGCGTCATGTGGCTCGAAAAGGTGGAGAGCGACTGCTCGATGCTTTGCTCGTCGCCAATGTCCGCGAAAATGCTCTCGAAAACGGGCATCACGCTGCGCTCCTCGGCGGGGATGTGCAGCCCGGATTGCGTCATCAGCGCGAGCAAGGCAACGGTTTTGAGCGCGACGGTCTTGCCGCCCGTGTTCGGCCCGGTGATGACGAGGATACGGAAGCGGTCACCGAGTGTAAGATCGGTCGGGACGACCATGCCGGTCAGCAGCGGATGGCGCGCCTCGATCAGATCGAGCCGGAGCGTCGGATGCGCGCCCTCCGGCGCCTGCCTCGGCGCATCGGCTGCCGTCCAGAGGCGCGGTGCGTTCGCCCGCATCTCCGCCGCGAGACGCGCTTTGGCGAGAGAGAAATCAATCGCCGCGATGCCGCCCATCGCCCGTTCGAGGGCGTCCGCTTCCGTCGCGACATACGCAGTGAGCGCCTGCAGGATGCGCTCGATCTCGCGTTCCTCTTCGAGTTGCAGCGTTCGCCAGCGGTTGTTCAACTCGACCGCTTCTAGTGGCTCGACAAAGAGCGTCTGCCCGCTCGCGGAGGTGTCGTGGACGATGCCGGGCACCTGCGCGCGTTGATCGGCCCGCACGGGTACGACGTACCGCCCGGCGCGCTCGGTGACGATTGGCTCCTGCAATGCTGCCGCCCGCGCGCCGCGCGTGAAGTTATTCATGTACTCCACGAGACGGCTCTGCGCCGTGCGGACGCCGATGCGGATGCGCCACAACTCGGCCGACGCGCTGTCGAGCACATCGCCGCGCGGCGAGATCGCGGCGGTGATCGTCGCGTCGAGGTTCGTGAAGTCGCTCAGGGCGGCGGCATGGTCGAGGATGACCGGGAACCGCTCGGACGCTTCGGGCAAGCGCGTGATTGTCCGGCGGAGCGTGCGGGCGGCAGCGGCGGTGTCGCGGATGTCGAGCAGTTGCGCCGGATTAAGCGTCACGCCGAGCGCAGCGAGGCGCACCGGCTCGCGCACATCCCGCGCGCCGCCAACGCCAATTTCCGGGATCGAGGCGAGCAGCATCCGCGCCTCGGTCGTCTCGGCCAGCATCCGTCGCACGGCGGGCACGGTCGTGTCGGGTCGCAAGGCTTCCGCCCGCTCCCGTGCCAGCGAGTAATCACAGACCCGCGCGAGGCGGGCAAGCACTTTCGGGTATTCAAGGGTTTCGCGAATGCTCGCCGCGATCGGCACGACCCGTACCTTCCCCGTTTCAGGCGGGGTGCGCCAGCCCCGCGACCGTTGGATAGACATCCGGCAACCCGCTCGGAAAGAACAGCCCGATCAGCCGCAGATAGACCGTCATCGGCTCGGTGAGACGCGGCACGAGGTGCGAGTGCGCCGTTTGCTCCCGCGCGAAGGCAACCAGACCGACCGACAGCGGAATGCGCGCGACGGCCACGGATGCCACGACGATAAGCAACACCACGCTGACCGCAAGGACGACCGACAGCGCCGCCGACAGCAGATTGCCGATCAGCGGCCCGGCGCCCCAGCGCGCGACCGCCATCATCCCGGCAATCCGCCGCAGCAACCCCCGCAGGAGCAGCGCGCCGCCGACGAGCAGCACAACGAAGACGACCATCTGCACGGTCGGATTGTTCTTGTCCGGCAAGAAGCGGAGCACGACCAGGCGCGTCACCGGACGATACAGGATACCAGCCAGCACCGACGCTGCATAGACCGCGATGATGTCCGCCATCACCGTGATCGGCGGCTGCGTGAATGTCAGCGCCGCCACGCCGAGCGCCGCGACGATCAGTGCAATATCGAATGTATTCACGCGCCACCTCCATAGGTGTACGTACACCCACGGACATCTTAGCACATCCGCATTGGAGGCAGAGCATATTTCCCCACATCGGTATCCGATTGAGTAGCGCGGCGTACCGCCCGCTCGATTACTTCAACGCGGCGGCGCGACGTTACGGTCGCGTGAAAATTCGATGATCGCCAATGCGTCGCCAGAGGATCGCGGACTCGTCATCAATCGTTACGAACTCGAAGGTCGCACGACCATCCGGGCCTGAGAATGACCACGTCATCTCCCACACTCTGGGAACCGATGTCAGGTGCCCGATGCGAAGCGTTGCGGGCCACCCCGGTAAGAGACGCGTGCCTCGCCCCGCATATGCTTCGTTAATCTGACGGACGGCCGCAAGGAACAACGCGCGTTCTGTTTCCGACAAACGTTTGTAGTCGGCGAGAAAGCGCTGAGTGCGTCGAAACTTCATCGCTCAAGATCAGCGATGAAATCCTCAACAGTATCGAACGTCGCTACGCGGCCTGCGGCAATGTCTTCATCGGCCTCACGTTCCATCTGCTGCCAGCGTTCCGTCCAGAACCAAGCCTGCGAGGCATCAATTGTTTGTTGCGGGCGCAGTTCTATCACCCCATCGGGGCGGCGCACCGCTTCAAATAGACTCTGTTCCGGTAGCCCTTCACGGAGGTCTTTGGGAAGTGTCAC
>JALYUS010000071.1 GCA_030853625.1 Chloroflexota bacterium | reverse complement strand
CCTATGCATAGGCATCAAGTTAAGCGAATTCCGCCGCGCCAGTAGGGAGACTGAGCGCGGCAACGAGACGACGGCAACGGTGATTGCGGCAGTGCCGAGACGTACGGACTACGGTGGTGAACGGCAGAGCGATGGATGAGGAGCGAATCGCACGAGCGATCATCGAGACCGGTGGTCATCAAAGCGAGTACGTACATAAGCCGCATCCTTAACTTGATGCCTATGGGCGGTTCGCGAACCGCCCCTACGAACCGTATTCGGCGCTGATCTCGCCTCTGATTGCTCCCCCTCCCCTCACCTGATTGCTTCCGTCAACTTCGGTATGACCGTCAGCGCGTCGCCGATGATGCCGAGATCGGCGAGTTCGAAGATCGGCGCATCGGGATCGTTGTTGATGGCGATGATGTACTTGCTGCCGCCCATCCCGGCGATATGCTGGATCGCGCCGGAGATGCCACAGGCGACGTAGAGCGTCGGCTTGACCGTCTTGCCCGTCTGCCCGACCTGGTACGAATACGGTACCCACCCGGCGTCCACGACCGCCCGGCTCGCGCCGACGGCCCCGCCCAGTTTGGCCGCAAGCGCATCGAGCAGCGCGAAATTCTCCGCCTTGCCCATACCGCGCCCGCCGGAGACGATAATGCCCGCCTCTTCGAGATTCGGCCCTTCGGACGCCTGCGTGACGGTTTCGAGCACCTTGACGCGGCAGGTCGCCGGGTCAACGGGGATGGTAATTGGCCGGACTTCCGCCTCGCCGCCGACTTCCTCCGCTGCGAATGCCTTGGGGCGCAACTGAATGAGATGCGGGCCGGGGCCGTCAATCGTCAGCGTGCCGACGGTTTCCGCACCGTAGGGGACGGTGACGGTCAGTTGGTCGCCATCATATGCGACATCCACCGCGTTGGCGATCACGCCCGCGCCGAGTTGCCCGACGAGCCGCGCCGCGACATCGCGCGCCGTAAATGTGCTGGGGAAGAGGATCAGATCGGGTGATTCCTGCTGGATGAGCGCGGCCAGCGTTGCCGCCTGCGGCTCTGCGAGATACTCACCGTACGCCGCATAATCGCCGAGATGGACGACCGACGCACCGTGCGCGCCGAGCGCCGCCACGGCATCCCCGCCCGCCGGATGGAGGACGACCGCCTCCGCCGATCCCAGTTTCCGTGCCGGCACGAGCAATTCGAGCGACAACCAGTGCGGCCCGCCCTCCACTACATCCGTCCAAACCCAAACCCGCTTTGCTGCCATGATGACTCCTTGATGCGTTCGATGTTCGATGTTCGGAGTTCGGAGTTCGAAGAAAATGACACCGAACTCCGAACATCGAACTGCATTAGATGACCTGAATCTGCTTGAGGAAGGCGACGATTTCCGGGACGCTCTCGCCGCTGCCGTCGTCGGTGATCGTGCGTGTCTGCTTCGCCTGGCTGACAGGCGCGATAGCGAGGACGCGCTCCCGTGCGCCGGACTCGCCAACCGTCGCAGCATCGAGGCCGAGCGCGGCGGTATCGCGTTTGTCTACCGTCTTCTTCTTCGCCGCCATCATCCCCTTAAAGGACGGATAGCGCGGTTCGGCGATGCTCGCGGTGACGGTGAGCAGGGCGGGGAGCGCCGTCTGGATCGTCTGGTAGCCCGTTTCGGTGTCGCGCTGCACGGTGATCGTCGTCCCTTCGACGCTCACGGAGCGGGCAAACGTCACCTGCGGCATGCCGAGCAGCGCGGCCAGTGCGCCGGGGAGCATGCCGCTGTAGGCGTCCGTGCTCTCGGTGGCGCAGATGACGAGGTCGGGCGATTCGGCGGTGAGGGCGGCGGCGAGCGTCCGCGCCGTGCCGAGCACGTCGGAACCGGCGAGCGCGTCATCGCTGATGTGAATGGAACGGTCGGCCCCCATCGCCATCGCGCGGCGCAGGGCGTCCTCGGCGGCGGGTGGCCCCATCGTCACGGCGACGGTTTCGCCGCCGTGCTGCTCGACGAGGTGCAGCGCGGCTTCGAGGCCGTATTCGTCGGCGGGGTCGAGGATGGATTTCGCGCTGTCACGGATCAACCGTTTCGTCGCGGGGTCAACCCGCATCGCCAGGTTCGGGTCCGGCACATGCTTGACACAGACGCAAATCTTCATGCGTGTCGCTCCTCAGGATAGACGCTCAGGCCATTGCCGATCGGCAAATCACCGGGAGTGCGCTGCATCTGCACCCTTCGATGTGCGATTCTCAGGCAATGTTGCAAACATGCGGTACAAACAGGCGCAATGATAGAGGCCGTGCCACGGTTTTTCAACACGGCTGTTGACGCCACTCGCGGAAGAGGGTAGCGTATCCTCGTAGTTTTGAACAATGGCAAGGATGCGGCGGGCAGCGGTCGCATTCGCGGTATCGTCGTACCGGGTGTGGACGTTCGAGCGAGCGACGCATCAATGGACAGGGAGGATTTCCCCTATGGATCTCAATTACACGGCGGAGGATAAGGCCTTCCGGCAGCAGGTACGCCACTGGCTGGAAGAGCATATCCCGAAGAAGCGGCCCGAAACGCTGGATGAGCGGCGCGCGTGGCATCGCACACTCTACGAGGCGGGCTACCTCGGCATGGGCTGGCCGAAGGAATACGGCGGGCAGGAAGCGCGCCCGATGGAGCAGGCGATCGTCGGTGAGGAACTGGCGCGTGCGAATGCCCCGGCCTCGCTCAACGGCCTCGGTATCGGCATCGTCGCGCCGACGCTCATCTACCACGGCACCGAGCATCAGAAGCGCGATCACGTCTCGAAAATCCTCACCGCTGAAGAACTCTGGTGCCAGTTGTACTCCGAGCCGAACTCCGGGTCCGATCTCGCCAGTCTTCAATGCCGTGCGGACGTGAACGGCGACGAGTTCATCATCAACGGGCAGAAAATCTGGACGAGCGGCGCGATCAATGCCGATTGGGGCATCCTGCTCGCCCGGACGGACCGCAGCGCGCCGAAGCATCAGGGCATCTCCTGCATCATGCTCGATATGCATCAACCGGGCGTCGAAGTGCGCCCCCTCAAGCAGATCAGTGGCAGTAGCGAGTTCTGCGAGGTCTTCTTCACCAATGTCCGCGTCAATGCGGACAACCTGATTGGCGAGATGAACGCGGGCTGGCGGATTGCCCAGACGACGCTCTCCTACGAGCGCGGCGGCAACGTCCTCTCGCGCGTTGTGCGCCTGCAAGAGATGTACGACCGGATGATCGAGGTCTGCAAGACGCTGAAGCGCAATGGCAAGCCCGCAATCGAGGACCCGAACGTCCGGCAGAAACTGGGCGAAATCTACGCCGAGGTCGAAGTGCTGCGCTACGCTGCGCTCCGGCTCCTCAGCCGCCTCGAAAAGGGCCAGCGGCCCGGCCCCGAGGCATCCGTTTCCAAGTTGCACTACTCGGAACTCGACAAGCATGTTCAGGAACTCTTCCTCGACATCCTCGGCCCGTACGGCTTGCAGACGGGCGGGCTGCCACCGGACTACGCGCTGCATGCCGACTCCGATTTCGGCGAGGCGGGCAGTTGGGCGTACTCCTTCTTCTGGTCGCGCGCCGGGACGATCTACGCCGGTTCGTCGGAAATCCAGAAGAACATCCTCGGCGAGCGCGTGCTCGGCCTGCCGAAGGAAGTGCGAGAAGACCGCATCGCTCTCGCCCAAAAAGCGGCCGCAGGGGATTGAGAATCTAACCCCCCGCCCCCCTTCCCTAAAAGGAAGGGGGAGCCGACGTTCGAGAGACCGAGGCGTTACGGGGAGCGTCATGATCGTGAGAGTACGATTGATCTGAACCCCCTCCTTTTAGGGAGGGGGCAGGGGGTAGGTAAACCGATGGATTTTGATTTTACGGAAGATCAGGTCATGCTGCGCGGGCTGGTGCGGGAATTCCTCACCGAACAGTCGCCCGTCGCGCATGTGCGGGCGATGA
>JALYUS010000070.1 GCA_030853625.1 Chloroflexota bacterium | reverse complement strand
CCGTGAAATCGGGGCGTTAGGGGACCACCTCGGTATTGCGATGAGTCATCCCTTCCTTTTAGGCAAGGGGTAGGGGTTAGGTTCTTCGGATGGTAGGGAACCGTATGGAAACTCCTGAGAGGTGCGGGCGCCCTCTGGGCAGTATGGGCAGCTGGCCAGCCGCCCCGCTGGCCCATATTTTATACGCATAATCACCCCCACGTTTTCATGTGGCTACGCCATTATCCACCCCAATACTGGGTCCGTACGGACAGTACGTACTGAGCGAATCGTTGACAGTTCGGCTCGCCGTCGCCTACAATGGCAATGAGCGGACCGTCATAAGGAGCAATGTCCGATGAACCCGATGGACAGCGAGACAATCCGCCAGACCTTTGTGGACTACTTCGTTCGGCACGGCCATCAGCGCCTGCCGAGCGCGTCGCTCATTCCGACCAGCGACACGGGATCGCTGCTGACGATTGCGGGGATGCAGCAAATTACGCCCTTCTTCCTCGGCCTCGATCAGTCGCCCGCGCCGCGCCTCGTCACGGTGCAGAAATGCTTTCGCGCGCCGGACATTGAGGAGGTGGGCGACGAGCGCCACACGACCTTCTTCGAGATGCTCGGTAACTTCTCGGTGGGCGATTACTTCAAGGAGGACGCGACGCGCTTCGCGTACGACCTGCTGACGAACGGCTACGGCATTGACCCCGCCCGGCTCTATCCCTCGATTCACCCCGACGATAGTGAGGCGCGTGCGTGTTGGCGAGACATCGGCTTTCCGCCGGAGCGGATCGTCCCGCTTGAAGAGAACTGGTGGTCGCCCGGCCCGGTCGGTCCGAACGGCCCGGATTCCGAGGTTTACATAGATCGGGGCCACCTCTATGGCAAAGATTTTCCGGCCGGTGGCCCCGATCGCGACGACCGCTATCTGGAGACGTGGAACCTCGTCTTTATCCAGTATGCGCGCGCCGCCGACGGTGAGAACATCCGGCTGGCCAGCCCACACATTGACACCGGCATGGGGTTGGAGCGGCTCGCAATGATCGTGCAGGGCGTACCGACCGTCTATGAGACCGACCTCTATGAGCCGATTATCATGAAAGCGGCAGAGGTCGCGGGCGTCATGTATGGTCGTGACGCGAAGGTGGATCACGCGCTGCGGGTCATCGCGGATCATAGCCGGGGCGTGACGTTCCTGATTGGCGACGGCGTCCTGCCGAGCAATGAGGGGCGCGGCTATGTCCTGCGGCGGGTCCTGCGGCGGCTGATCCGGCAGGGGCGGCTGCTCGGCATCGAACGTCCGTTTGCGACGGAGACGGTCGGCGCGGTGATTGCGAAGATGGGGCGCAGTAACGCGTACCCGGAACTGCGGGAGCGTGAGGCGCACATCCTCCGCGTCGTTGAGCGCGAGGAAGAGACATTCGGGCGGACACTCGCAGCCGGTCTCGGACGGTTCGCGACGCTGACACATGAATTACAGCGGCAGAGCGCGACCGAGATTCCCGGCGAGCAGGCTTTCCGCCTCTACGACACCTTTGGTTTCCCGCCCGACCTGACGCGCGAACTGGCGGGCGAGCAAGGCTTGACGATTGACGAGCCGGGCTTCGAGCGCGCAATGCTCGCCCAGCGCGAGATGAGCCGGTCGCACGCCGCCTTCGACAAAGCGGCGATGGCGAATATGCAGACGATTGGCGGCCTTGGCCTGACCGCGACCACCTTCCTCGGCTACGAGACGACGGAGGCGGACGCGACCATCGTGGCGATCATTGGCGATGAAGGCGTGCAGGAGGGCGCGGAGGCGGGCGAGACAGTCGTCGTCTTTCTCGACCGCACGCCCTTTTACGGCGAATCGGGCGGGCAGGTCGGTGACACGGGGTTGCTGACCGCGCAGACCGGCATCTTCGCCGTCGTGGACACGAAGCGACCAAACGTTTCGCTCGTCGCCCATCGCGGGCAGGTGATGGAGGGATCGCTCCGGGTCGGAGATGACGTGCATGCGGCGGTGGACTTCGCGCGGCGTGCCGCGATCCGCCGCAACCACACGGCGACCCATCTGCTCCATCGCGCCTTGCATATCGTCCTCGGCGAGCACGCGAAGCAGGCGGGATCGCTCGTCGCGCCCGACCGGCTGCGCTTCGACTTCACGCACTCGGGCGCGATGACTGGCGACGAGCTGCGGCGTGTCGCGGAAATAGCGAGCGATCATATCCTCGCCGATACGCCGGTCGAAACGACCGTGATGGCATACGACACGGCGGTTGCGGGCGGCGCGACCGCGCTCTTCGGTGAGAAGTACGGCGACACCGTGCGCGTCGTGCGGGTCGGCGATTACTCGAAAGAGTTGTGTGGCGGCACACACGTTTCGCGCACCGGCGAGATTGGGCCGCTCGTCATTCTTGGCGAGGAGAGCTCGGCGGCGGGCGTGCGGCGGATCGAGGCGATGACGGGCGTACCGGCCATCGCGTACATCGGTGCGCTGCAAACGATAGTCAGGCAACTGGCGGCCGAGTTCCGGGGGACGCCGGAGGAGTTGCCGGATCGCGTCCATGCCCAACGCGATCAACTGCGCGTGAAGGATCGGGAGATTGAGCGCCTACGCCGACTGGTCGCACGGGCGTCGGTCAGCAGCCTGCTCGATCAGGCGACCGGTGTGGATGGCGCGCGGATACTCGTGGCACGCGCGGAGAGCGGCGATCTCGGCACGCTGGGCGATCAACTGCGCGATCATCTCGGCACAGGCGTCATCGTCCTGGGCAGTATGGGCGATGGCAAGGCAACATTGCTGGCAATCGTCTCGGATGAACTGATCGCGCGGGGCATCTCGGCGGGCGCGATTTTGCAGGAGATCGCCCCGTTCGTCGGTGGTCGCGGCGGCGGGCGTGAGGCGCGCGCGCAAGGCGGCGGCCCGAACGGCGCTGCCCTCGACGCCGCGCTGGACGCCGCCCGGACGCACCTCGCGGCGCGGCTGGGATAGCACTGAGTACTGAGTACTGAGTACTGAGTACTGGGACTGCGGAGTGAGTGGTTGAGTACGCAGGAACGCGGTAGACATGCAGGGGCGCCCCATCTTCAGTACTCAGTGCTCGTCCGCGTTACGCAGCATGCGACGCTCGATCGGGTGCTCGATCAACTGCGTGACGGGCCGTCGGGGAACGCAACGCTGCGGCTCGATCCGCTCTCGGTCCTCTTCGCCACGCCGGATCATTTCCGCGCGCTGGACGCCGTGCGGATTGCCCGTCGTCTCTCCGTCACCATCGAAGTTGCGGATGCGCATCGAACGGGGTTGGCGCTCGCCTTTGGCTATCGGGTGCGCCCGCCCGGAGACGATCCAGAGCGCGATACCGCGCCCGTCAATGATGTGCAGTTTGGGCCACCGAACCGGACAGGCGCGATTCGGGTTGCCGCGCGGCGCGCTCCACTCTCCGTCGCGCCGCTCCCTGATGATGAGATCGAGGATGTCCGGCTTCCCCAGCAGCAGGGACGCAGACACCGACGGGCCATCGGCGGCACCGTGCGTTTCGCATTGCTCGGTCTCTGCCTGCTGCTCAGTGGCATCGTTGGCTGCACGATGCTTGTGGTGCGTGTCCACACCGCCGATGTCACCGTGCAGCCAGCAGAGCAGCCGTTCTCGCAGGTCGTCCCATTCGCGGTCTCCGTAACGCCGACGAATGATCCCAATACGCTCTCCACCACGCTCTTTGAGACGACGATCGCGCGCGAAGGGGATGCCGCCGCGACGGGGAAGACGAGCGTGCCGGACGGTAGTGCGGCGGGTCTGATGACGTTCCGCAGCCGTGCGGACGGTGCGACGACTCTCAAAGCGGGCACGGCGCTCAAAGGGCCGCACGATGTCTCCTATCTGTTGGAGAGTGATGTCGTCGTGCCGGGACTGAACTTCATCAAAGGGCAACTCGGTGAGGTAAGCGGCAAAGTGCATGCCACGCAACCGGGACCGGCGGGAAATCTGGCGGCGGGCTTTTCCGCGCGCTACACCGATAACGTGACCTACATCAGCGGCGAGATTACCGGCGGAACGGAAAAGCAGGTTGCGGTCGTCACCGAGGCGGACATTGCGGGCCTGCGGGACCGACTGGAGGGCGATCTGCGCATGCACGCGCTGACGGAGGCGAACGCGGCCTTGCCGTCCGGCGCGACGGCGCTCAATGACTACCTGACGCTTCGCCCACCCGTCGCAACGGCGCAGCCCCCAGCGGGGACGCAGGCTGACAGCGTCCATCTGCGTCTGACGATCACGGCGCAGGTGCCCGTCTACCAGAATGCTGATTTCGACGCGCTGATTGACCGGGGGCTGACCGCAGCGGTGCGGGCCGCAGGCGCTGCCGATGGTGGCGTGCGCCGGGTGCTGCCGGAGACGGTTGTCAAGTCGAAGCCAGTCTTCGTGGACGTTCAAGGCCCGCTCGTCCGCTATTTCGCCAGCGTAACCGGCACAACGCGGGCCGTCGTCACGGATGCCGATCTGTCGCGCATCCGTGATGCCCTTGCCGGTCGGGACGCGCGCGGTGCGGAGCAGGTTCTGTCTGGTGAATCGGCGCTTGGCGGACATACCATCCGCTACGGCCCGTCGTGGCTTCCCGCGCTGCTGCGGGAGCGCATGCCGCGTCGCGCAGCGAATATTCATATTCGTGTCGGTATGCAGACATGAGTCTCCCCGCCGTTTCACGCGAACGCGTGATTGGCCTGGATGTCGGGACGCATCGCATCGGCGTAGCGGTGAGTGATGAACTCCAGATTATTGCATCACCGGAGACAACCCTGCACATATCCCAAAAGAATGACGGCATCGAGATCGTTATCCAGGAAATCGTTGCACTCGTTCGGCAGTATGCGACACGGCGGGTCGTTGTCGGCTTGCCACGGAATATGAAAGGGGAGCGAGGCGTTCAAGCGACATGGACGGAAGCGTTTGTTCTCCGATTACGCGGCGCTCTCGAACCTTTGCATATCTACATATCCGTGATAGATGAGCAACTGACGACTGCCCAGGCCGCCCGAACGTTTCAGAAGCCACGGAGCCACTCGCGGGGTGCATGGTCGGTCCATGACGAGACGACAGAACAGGAAGCACGGAACCGCACGCGGAGCACGCGCCCTGGCCGCGAGGGGAGAACGAGTCTTGATGCCCGCGCCGCCGCGTTGATCCTGCAAGGATACTTGGACCGACGGCGCAATCGAGCAGTGAGCAATGAGCAATGAGAGGCTGCGTGGTATACTCGATTGGCAAGCCGTATTGCTCATTGCTGATGATGGAAGGAAGATGAGATGAGAGATCAGGTGTTGACTGCGCTCAACAAAGTGCGTCCCGCATTACAGGCGGACGGTGGCGACCTCGAACTGGTGGAAGTGACGGATGATGGCGTCGTGATGGTTCGCTTGCATGGCGCATGTGGTGGCTGCCCGATGTCCACGATGACCCTGACCTACGGCATTGAGCGCTTTCTCCGCCAGCAAGTCCCCGGTGTCACGCAACTCGTCCCTGTCGAGTAGAGTGTGTCTGGAAATTCGCCACGTTCTCGCGGCAATCCCCGCTAGGATAGGGATGCGAATTTTCACCAGAAACGAGGGGGACATACCTCCTGACTAAATCGAGCGATTAACTCGACAATTGCACGAGCAGATGCTATAGGTACCGGCAGGCGCATCGGACGTGCCCTGTTTCTTTCGCAACTGCTGACGCAGGAGGGTCGCATGTCCAATTTTGACGATTTCATGCAAGCGAACGCGCGATACGCGGCGACGTTCAGAAAGGGTGCGTTGCCCATGCCACCGGGTCGAAAACTCGCTGTCGTCGTGTGTATGGATGCGCGGCTCGACCCTGCGAAGTTCCTCGGCCTCGAAGAAGGCGACGCGCATGTCATCCGCAACGCGGGTGGTCGCGCCGCCGATGCGCTCCGCTCGCTGATCATCTCGCAGCAACTGCTCGGCACGCGCGAAATCGCCGTGATCCACCACACCGATTGCGGCATGCTTACCTTCACCGAGGAGCAACTGCACCAGAAACTCCACGACGAGTTTCACGTTCACGCGGAGATGGAATTCTTGCCATTCACCGATGTCGAGCAAAGCGTGCGCGATGACATGGAAATAATCCGCATGCACCCGTTACTGATTCCCGATGGTCCCGTCCGTGGCTACGTCTATGACGTACATACCGGACAATTACACGAGGTAAATTAGCCCGCGCCAATAGGAAAAGCGGAGCCTCGACAGTAGCCCCGCTTCTCTTATTGCTCATCACTGACTGTTGCCTACTGAATCACGTCCCGCTCCAGCCGGTCGTACCCGTCATCGGTACGCGGCAGGATCTGGTCATGGGTCATGTGTGAGGCTTCATCATGGAGCAGGTCAACATCCTGCCGGAAGACGAATGTACGCCCGCTCATCTCATCCCGCACATAATTGAGCGTGTGATCGTCCATCCACCGATAAATCGTCGGGCGGGTGACGCCGAGGCGTTGGGCCGCGTTGCCAATGCTCATCAGTTCGCTCGCATCCACCGCCCGCAACTTCGCCTGCGAGAGCATCTTCCCGAGCGGTTCCTCCCAGAATGATCGTGGCACCTGGTATTGATCTTCGCCCGCCGGCCAGAAGAGTAGTTCGAGGACCGAGTTCACGGCGCGGAAGACTTCGTCCTGGTTCGCTTGCTCCTCGCCGCGCGCCAATCGTCCGAGGTGTGAGAGGTCCTGACCCAGCGGCCCGTCACGTAATCCCTCGACTGACACGGCATCCGGCGCCTTGCCGAACAGTTTCACATGGTAGCGGTGCATCTGGCTGTACACGAGACGAACGGTCTTATCAATCGTCTCTTGAAACGGTGACGTGTCGGCCATCATACATTCCTTCCCAAATCCTACCCGGCGATAAAGCGCTGTGGAACGCTTGTACGGACGAAGCATACGTCTCACATTGTACGTGCGGTTATGATCTTCTGTCAACTAGGTGAAAGACATGTAAGAAGAATGCCTCGCCTCAAGGGTCTCGCGGGAAGCGGGGGGAGGAGATACAAGTCTAGTACGCACTCAATGTCGCTTAACTTATCTTATGCGACATTTAAGGGTTCGGCGTTCGGGGGGTGAAGAAATGAGTTCTGCATCCCATTTCTTCGACCCCGAACACCGAACCTCGAACTCCCTACTCGACCTCCACCGGTCGTGCGGGGCTATCGAGTGTGGCGTAGCCATCACGCACCGACGCGGCGATGTAGCCGAAGGTCTGCCGGAAGTACGCGGGATATTTCTCCCACTCATCGGCCATACCGGGCGCGAACTTCATGCCCGTCGCCTTGGCGTCGTCGCCATCAACCGTGATCTCCTCGAGTAGTCCTAATCGCGCGAGCGTCACACGATCCGCGAGCCGCATAATCTGAATCAACAGGTCCTTGAAATCTTCCACGCCTATCCTCATTTCATCATCATACCCACCAGCGTTCGCGCCTATGGTAGCAGAAAGCAGACAGTCGTCAGTAGTCAGATTCTCAGCACTCAGCACTCAGCACTTCCCCGTATGCTATACTCCGGCTCGGCAGCACTTCGTATCACCGTCTACTGTCTACTATCTACTGCCTGCTGGCGGAGGAACAACGGTTGGCTCGAACGCTTGACACGCCTGTTCTTGCAGCGGATGACGTGGCGACGACGGCGGTTGACTGGTATCTGCGTGTGGTCGTGTTTGCGGGCGGCGGGGTCAGCATCGGTATCGAGTTGGCAGCGTCGCGGCTCCTGGCGCCGTTTTTCGGCACCTCACTCTTTATCTGGGCGAACCTGATCGGCCTGACCCTGATCTACCTCTCGATTGGCTATGCAGTTGGGGGGCGGATCGCCGATCGCTGGCCCCACATCTCGCTCCTCTATGCAATCACCGCCGTCGCGGCATTCGTCACCGGCTTGATTCCGGTGCTGGCGCAGCCGATCCTTGCCAGGAGCCTTACGGCCTTCGCGGCTGTCTCACTCGGCGGATTCTACGGATCGCTGGTAGGGACCCTTGTCCTCTTTGCCATCCCGGTCACGCTGCTCGGCTGTGTCTCGCCCTTCGCGATCCGGCTGGCGCTCGCCTCTGTCTCAGGGGCCGGCAATACCTCTGGATCGTTGTATGCCCTCAGCACCGTGGGCAGCATCGTCGGCACCTTCGTCCCCACATTCCTCCTCATTCCCCGCATCGGCACATTCCGCACCTTTTATCTGTTCGCCCTCGTGCTCCTCGTCGTGTCGTTGATCGGTCTCTTCCGCGCGCCGCGTACCCGTGATCGCGGGTGCTTGCTGATCGGTGCTGCGCTGCTCCTCGCCATTATGCTGGGCATCGCCGCCTTCGGTCAGCGCGGCTTCGTCCGTCCGGTGGAGGGCGGTCGGCAAATCATCTGGCAGGGCGAGTCCGCCTATAACTTCATTCAGGTCGGGCGTGACCCCGCCACGGGCGCGAACGAACTCTATCTCAATGAGGGCCACGCGATTCATTCCCTCTATTATCCAGGCGACGCGATCCAGCCCCTCAGCAACGGACCGTGGGATTACTTCGCCGTCGCCCCGTTTTTCCAAGCGAACGAGCGCCCTGCCGCGATCAAGAATGTCTGTATCATTGGCCTCGCCGGTGGGACAGTCGCCCAGCGGATGGATCAGATCTATGGCGCGGGCGTGCAGATTGATGGCGTGGAGATTGACCCGAAGATCGTGGATGTCGCGCGGCAGTTTTTCAATCTTGATGCCTCCCACGTCAATGTGATCGTCCAGGATGGCCGCTACTACATGCGGACGACCGACAAGCATTACGACGTGATTGCGGCGGACGCCTACCACCAACCCTATATCCCCTTCCAGTTGACGACGCAGGAGTTCTTCCGGGAAGCGTACAACCATCTCAACGATAATGGGACATTCGTCGTCAATGCCGGGCGCTCGAATACCGACTACCGCTTAGTCAACGTAATCAGCGACACGATGCGCTCCGTCTTCCCCAATGTCTATCTCATAGACACACCCGCATTCACGAATACGATGGTGATTGGCACAAAGAATCCCACCTCGCTCGCCAATTTCGCCGCGAATATCAATGCCGTCCGGCAGACCGATCCCACCTCCGCCCTCGTCACCCTCGGTGATGCGGCAATCAAGGACGGTCATCTCCGTGAGGCTGCGCCCGGCCCGCACATTTTCACCGATGATCTCGCACCGGTCGAAGACCTGATTGATCGCATCCTGCTCGACTATGCTCGCAAGGGCGGCACGTAACGCCATGGAGACGCTTGCGCCATGCACCCTCCCCGATCTGACGGCAATCCCGTGGCTTCGTCACATAGTAACGACACGGAACGCCATACTGCATGTCGGCGGTGATATGAGTTTCACGACGGGCGCCACCTGCCCGGATGGGGTCGTCACGAACCGCCGAGCAGCCCTCGCAATGATCGGTCACACGCCCGATCAGGCAGTGATAAGCGGTCTGGTTCATGGCACGAACGTACGAGCGGTGAGCGGGGCCGACGCCGGGAGCGGCGTGGAGACGCCCACAACCGCCATCCCACAAACGGACGGCATCATGACAAACGAGCCGGGCTTGGCCTTGATGATGTGCTTCGCCGACTGCGTGCCGCTCATCGTTGTGGACACCCAACAGCGCGTCATTGCGCTCGCCCATGCCGGCTGGCGGGGCACCCTCGCAGGGATGGCCGGTAGGCTGATCGCCGCACTGGGGCAGGCATACGGCTGTCGCCCTGAGACGATGATCGCAGTGATTGGGCCGAGCATCGGACCGCGCGTCTATGCGGTCGGCCCGGAGGTCGTCTCCGCGTTCACGCAGGCCTACCCGGAGGATCACCTGATCCTCGACAAGAACGCCCAGCCACACCTCGATCTCTGGGAAGCGAATGCCACGCAGTTCCGGCGCGCCGGGTTGGCAGAGCAGGCTATCCATAAAAGCGGGATATGCACGTTCGAGCAGGGCACCCGATTCTTCTCCCATCGCTATGCACAGCGCCATAACGAGACCGAGGGGCGGTTCGCAGTCCTTGTCTCTATAGAGGATTAACGAAGAGGTGCCGAGGGTGGCTGTTTCCGGCTGTTGCTCATGTCGCCTTGCTTCCATAACGATCTGCTTGGTGAACCCGATCTGATGCGGCGGGCTTGCGAGACAAATCCGAACATCTGAGCGATAATAGTCTGTACCTTATCCGGTTTCGGAAAGGTTGGTCATAGATGCAAGGAGTCGCCAAGATGTCCGCCAAGAGCACCACCGCGATTGACAAGCCGTCTGAGGGATTCACGGACGAGGAACGAGCCGCGATGAAGGCGCGCGCTAAGGAGCTGAAGGCGGAAGCGCGCGCGGACAAGGACAGGGCGGACGGGGAAAACGCCGTGCTCACGGCGATCGCCGCGATGCCGGAACGGGATCGCGCCATGGGCGAGCGGCTCCATGCGATCATCACAGCCAGCGCGTCGGCCCTCGCGCCGAAAACCTGGTACGGGATGCCCGCGTATGCCAGGGACGGCAAGGTCGTCTGCTTCTTCAAATGCGCGCAGAAGTTCAACACGCGGTACGCGACGCTCGGCTTCAGTGACGCGGCGAACCTCGACGCAGGCGCCATGTGGCCCGTCGAATTCGCGCTGACGGAGTTAACCGCCGCTGACGAGGCACGGATCGCCACGCTCGTAAAGCAAGCGGTGAAATGACATCCAGTAGACGCTCGGTAAAGATGCGGCGGGGACAAGCGGGAGTGGAGCAGAAGAACTTGCGTACGTGCAGATCGAAGCGGACGACATGACCAGCCAGAGCAGGTCTGCCGGATGAAGCGCATAGAGGCTGTGAATGTGTGTCGCGGGTTACTGACAGAGGGGGCAGGCTGCGTTGGCATATCGTGTCAGCTTTTCCCACCCTCCGACATACAAGGCAAGAAGACAGGAGGCGCGCATGTTCACGATTGTGCAACGCGACCATGTGCGTGATCGCGTCCTGGAACTGGCGAGGACTGACCCACGGGTCACAGCGGGTGCGCTCACCGGCTCCACAGCGGTTGGCGCCGGTGATAAATGGTCCGACATTGACGTCGCCTTCGGGATCGCCGATGGCATCACTCCCGAAGCCGTCCTCGACGACTGGACTGAGGTATTTGGCCGTGAATTCGGCGCTCTCGATCATTTTGATTTGCGCTCTGGCCCCAGTGTCTACCGCGTGTTCCTCCTACCGAGTGGCCTCGAGATCGACGTAGGGGTGACTTCCCAACAGGACTTCGGCGCGCGCGGACCGCATTTCCGCGCCCTCTTCGGTACTACCCATCAGATCGCGGCGGCAACGCAGCCAGACGCTCGGTATCTCATCGGTCTCGGCTGGCACCATGTACTCCACGCTCGTTCATGCATCGAGCGTGGCAAGCCCTGGCAGGCCGAGTACTGGATTGGCGGTATCCGCGATCACACGCTCGCCCTCGTATGCCTCCGCTTGGGAGAGAACGCCGTCTACGGGCGCGGCATTGATCGTCTCCCCGTCGCCCTGACTGGTCGGCTCGTCAATGCGCTCGTCCGCTCGCTCGATGAGCCGGAGTTGCGCCGGGCTCTTGGGGTATCAACAGTCTGTTTTATCAGCGAAATCGAGGCGTGGGATCCTGTGCTCGGCGCGCGACTCAAATCACCCCTGCAAGAGTTCGGCGATCCGCAATCGGTCGCGGAATACGGCGGATAGCGAGAATGTTCCTCCCCTGGCCAGCCTACTACATGCGATAGATGAGTCCGCCCGATATTTTTGGCTCCGTATTGTGACGAAGCATAGCCTAATCTATACTCATCTCATAAAACGCTGGAACTGTCGAGGAGTAACGGCAATGTCTGACACTGCCATCGCTGCTATCGTTCAAGAAAATGTGTCGCGGGTCCGCGCGGAGATTGCGGCAGCGTGTCGCCGGGTCGGGCGAAACCCCGACGATGTAACCCTGATTGGCGTGACGAAGAGTGTTGGTCGCCCACTTGCCGATGCGCTGATTGCCACCGGCGTCCATGACATCGCGGAAAACCGGGTGCAGGACGCGATGGAGAAGTTCGGGCGGCGTGATGTCTTCCCTCCCCTCCCTGTCGATGTCCGGCTGCACATGATCGGCAACCTGCAAACAAACAAAGCGCGTGATGTGGTCGGCCTCTGTCCCATGATTCACTCCGTCAATCGCACGGCAATCGCGGACGCGTTGCAACGTGAAGCAGCGCGGCAGCAGATCACTTGCAGTGTGCTGCTCGAAGTCAATGCGGCGTATGACGACGCGAAGCAAGGGGTTGACCCGAGCGGTGTTGCTGGTCTTATGGGATATGTAGTAAATAATTGTGCGAATCTGCACCTCCTTGGATTGATGACAATCGCTCCCCTTGTTGCAACCGCTGAAGAAACGCGGCCGACCTTCCGCTCGCTACGATTATTGCGCGACATGCTGGTGCAGGAGCATCCCGCACAGCCTTTGCCTCTGCTCTCCATGGGCATGTCAAACGACTTCCCCATTGCCATTGAAGAGGGCGCGACACATGTGCGGATTGGTCGCGCCCTCTTCGTCGGTCTTCCCTCTCCCGCTTAAGGATGTGGCGTCGCGCTCGCCGTCGGTCGAGGCGTACCTGTCGGTGTCCCCGATGGCTGGGGCGTTGGTGATGGCTGCACTCCCGCGAGTTGCTGGAGAATCTGCTGCATCTGAGCAAGTTCATTGCCGTAGGTTGCCCAATCGCCTGTTCTCAAGGCGTCCAGTGCCCGCTGGTAGTGGGCGAGTGCGGCGGCGGCTTGCGTGGCATCGGTACCGCCGGGTACGGGCGCGGGTACAGCGCCGGGCGCGGTTCCACTCGTCGGTGCGGTCGTGCTCGGTGCGCCGGAGCCAACAAGCGCGGCAATCGCCTCATCGAGCGACGGACGCATGACCACTTTGTTCTGCGACGCGACGATCACGCGCTTCAACTCCGGGAACGGGCTATTGGTTGCCTGCACATAGAGTGGCTCGACGTATAAGAGGGTGTTCTCAATCGGGATAATCAGGAAGTTGCCGAGAATCACCTGCGAGCCTGCCTGGTCGAGCAAGGTGATCTCGGAGGATATGTCCGGCTCCTGGTTAATACGCGCCTCCACTTGCTGCGGACCCTGGATCGTCAACTCCCTGGGAAACTCGTAATCCACCAGTTTGCCGTAGTTGGCGCCATCGCTCCGTCCGGCGAGGAACGCGACCATGTTCTGCCGGTTGTTCGTGCCACCGCCCGGCGTAAAGGGGCGCACGAGGACATACTCCTCCTGCTGCTGACCGGGAAGACGGACGAGGATGTAATACGAGGCGATCGGCTGCACGATTTTCTTCTCGCCGACCTGCTCATTGGCAATCGCCCACTGATCTTCGCTCCCGTAAAAGACCTGCGCATCCGTCACATGGTAGCGCGTGTAAATCGCCGTCTGGACGTTGAAGTAGTCCTCAGGATAGCGAAAGTGCGCTCGGAGTGATGCAGACGCCGCGCTCCCCGGTGTGAACAGCGACGGATAGATCTTCTGATAGGTGGCGATAATCGGATCGGATGGGTCAACGACATACAACCGCACCGTGCCGTCATATGCATCCACGGTTGCCTTGACACTGTTACGAATGTAATTGAAGTCGCCCGTCATCCCGCTCCCACCAGCGAACTGCGTCGCATACGGATAGCGGTTCGTCAGTGTATATGCATCATTGACCCAGACAAGCCGCCCATCCATGACGACCAGATACGGATCATTGTCATAACGCAGGAAGGGAGCGACGGCGTGCAGACGGTCGGCAATGTTTCGGCGGAAAAGGACTTCGGCATTGCCGGTAATGTCCCCACTGAGGAGCACTTTCGGCTCGCCCAGATACGCGGCGATGACGGCTTTCCGGAGGAAACTGCCCGCCGGGACACCGTTGCCGCCGGTATACGTCGTGTATACGCCCTGCGATTCCGCTGCCGTCCCGGATGGGCGGTCAAATTCTGGCTGCTTCGTCTTCACGAAGACGTAATCATTGGTCACTTCGCCGTAGTAGATGCGCGGCTCCTGCACCTGCAAATCGCTCGGCCCGTGCGGCGGGATGTCGCCGAGAATGACGTTGGGATTGCCCCCGCCCACCACCTCATTCGCGGTACTCGCGACGACACCGTAGCCGTGCGTATAGATCAGGTGTTGGTTCTGCCATGTCTGCGATTGCGACGCCAGTTGCGTCGGATCGAGTTCACGCGCGGAGAGCATCAGTTGCCGATATTGCGCATCTACCTGATAGCGGTCCGTGTCCACATCCTTGAACGTATAATATTGTCGGATTTGCTGGAGTTGCGCGTACGATTTCAACAGCACGCTGGTATCCCACAAGCGAATATTCGCGACGGATGCCTTATTCGCGTCGAGACCCGCCTGCGTCGGATCGCCGACACCGGGGAGTTGTTGCGTATCTACCTGGTTGATATTGTACGCTTGCCGCGTCATGGCGATATTGCGGTCAATGTACGACCGCTCTTTGCCCAGTTCATTGGGGCGCACGCTGACCGATTGCACGGCTGCCGGATAGCCGGAGCCGATCAGCACCGCCGCGACAGCCCAGACACCGAGGGTCCCAACCAGCAGCGGTATCTGCCGTCGGAACGCGTTGATGCCAAGCAAGACCGCCGCGACAAGTGAGATGCCGAGCAGGATATAGTTTGCCGGAATTTGCGCGTGTACGTCCGTGTAGGAAGCGCCCTCGACGACACCGCGCGTCGAATACACGAGTTCGCGCGTGTCGAGCCAGTAGCCGAGCGCCATACCGATCAGGAAGAAGACGCCGAGCATCGAGAGGTGCGCGCGGGTGTGCGGCGGCAGATGAAACCGCCCCTCGGCCAGATCCACGCCGAGTTTCGCCGCATAGACGGCCGCGACAGCGATCGCGGTAAGAATGATCAGCGACATCGCCCACGAGCGCCAGAACGCCAGCACGGGTAAGGTAAAGACGTAGTACGAGACATCCTGGTGGAACTGCGGATCACTCACGCCGAACGGCGTCCGGTTCAGGAAGCGGAGGAACACTTCCCATTCCGACGCAACGGAGAGCGCGAACAGCCCGCTGAGGGCGATCGTCGCAGCGACGAGAGCGAGCAGACTGAGCCGCCGCCCGATCCGCACATCGCCGACGGTCAGACCAAAGCCGCCGCCGGAACGGAGCGCAACGAGGAGATTAATCCCAATAAAGAGGGCGGCAATGACGAAGCCGACGAGGAAAGAGAGAATCGTCGCGATATAGCGTGTGATCAGGACGCTCCGGAATCCGAGGCTGGAGAACCACCAGAGGTTTGCCCAGAATCCGGCCGTCATCAGGAGCAGAATCACCAGCAGCGCCAATGCGCCGAGCACGGCCGCAGGCCAGAGCCACCACGGGCGGTCCCCTGAGCCAGGCTCTCTCAGACCGCCGGACCCACCCGCTCCGGCACCGGAGGGATCACGCCGCTCCGGTCGCAATGGCTGCGGCCGACCGCCGAAATCGAAAACCATCGGTTACTCTCTTTCATTGAACGAACGCCCTTGATACGATACCACCGAATCGGCGGCTACGGGGCGTTTGCGCTCCAACGTGCGGGGTCAACGGGAGTGACGCGTGCTTGTCTGTAGTCTGGGGAGTGGCAGCAGTGGCAATGCCACACTGATCCGTAGCGCATCCAACCGCACCGTGCTGATTGATTGTGGCGTTCAGTATCCCCGGCTCTGTAAGAACCTCGCCCGGCTCGGCATCCGCCCCGACGAGATTGATACGGTACTTCTTTCCCACGAGCATTCCGATCATACGCAGGCGGCGCGACTGTTGCATGAAGCGGCGCACACGCCGATCATCGCCAGCCCGGAATTCATCGCCGAAGCGACGTGGCTCGCCGACGTCATAACCGACGCATTCGATCCCGATGCGACGCGGATGGTCGGCGATGTCGCCGTCACCCCCTGCCGCGTCGCGCACGATGCCGCCGCGACCTATGGTTTCAGTGTGGAGGCCGATGGCTGCGCGGTCACGCTCTTCACTGATCTCGGCGGCGCATCGGACGCAGTCCGTACCGCAGTCGGCGCGGCGGACCTCGTAGTGATCGAGGCGAACTACGACGATGCGATGCTCGATGCCGGATCGTATCCGTGGTTTCTCAAGGCACGCATCAAGGGGCGAGGCGGCCATCTGTCGAATGCCGACTGCGGCGCACTGCTCGCTCAGGCATTCACGGACGATCGCCCGCGCGATGTCTGGCTCGCGCATCTCTCCGCAAACAACAATACGCCGGAGACGGCGGAAGAGACCGTCTCCGGCACACTGCACGCCGCCGGTCTCCTCCACGCTACCGTCAGCGCACTTCCCCGCTACGCTACCGGCCCCGTCTGGCGCTGTGTCCGCCATCAGCAACTGACGTTCTTCGGATAAGGTCCGGCTGGCGCAAGAGGCGAAGCGGAATGAGTGATCCATATCCAGGACGCCATCGTATAACACGACACCGAAACAGGTCCGTAGCGGACGACGTCTTTAGACTGCTCATTTCTGACAGGGAACGTTTTGGCATCTATCCTGCGGTCATCGGGATGTATGCCCGTTCTACAGGACCATCCTTCCACTTGCTTCCCATCGCCACTGGTGATACGTTTGAGCGGTATCCTCCACTTCACTACTCGTAGCGGCAATGGATCAGTTCTCTTCAAAAGGGGGTAGCCATGGCACAGGTGACGAGTTCCCACGGCACGATGTCCGAACGACCGCCGGATGTGGCGGAGATTCACATCCTGTGGATCACGGCCGGTCTTGGCTGTGATGGCGATACCGT
The DNA here is from genome assembly GCA_030853625.1 of Chloroflexota bacterium. Taxonomy (GTDB): domain Bacteria; phylum Chloroflexota; class Chloroflexia; order Thermomicrobiales; family JALYUS01; genus JALYUS01. The sequence goes on along the minus strand of JALYUS010000070.1, from coordinate 19,407 downwards.
CTCGATCACCGCCGCGACGCAGCCGAGTGTCGAGGATGTGGTGATGGGCGCCATCCCCGGTCTGCCGAAGGTTCATCTTCACAACCCGGTGCTTGCATACGAGGTCGGGGACGACTTTATGAAGTACTGGTATCAAGCAGCGGAGGGGAAACTCGAACCGTTCGTTCTTGTCGTAGAAGGCTCGATCCCGAACGAGCATCTCAGTGGCGAGGGCTACTGGGCGGCGCTCGGCACTGACGACCTCACCGGTCAGCCGATCACGACCTGCGAGTGGATTGATCGCCTCGCCCCGAAGGCTGTCGCCGTCGTCGCGGCCGGTACCTGTGCCACCTATGGCGGCATCCACGCGATGGCCGGCAACCCGACCGGATGCATGGGCATGGCGGACTATCTTGGCTGGGGTTGGAAGTCCAAGGCTGGCCTGCCAATCATCAACGTGCCGGGCTGTCCGGTGCAGCCGGACAACTTCATGGAAACCCTGCTCTACCTGCTCTATCAGGTGGCCGGGCTGGCACCGATGATTCCGCTCGATGACCAGTTGCGCCCGACCTGGCTCTTCGGCAAGACCGTCCATGACGGCTGCGACCGGGCAGGCTACTACGAGCAGGGCGATTTCGCCACCGAGTACGGCTCACCGAAGTGCATCGTCAAGTTAGGATGCTGGGGGCCGGTCGTGCAGTGCAACGTCCCGAAACGCGGCTGGATGGCCGGGATCGGCGGCTGCCCAAATGTCGGCGGTATCTGTATCGGTTGCACGATGCCCGGCTTCCCGGACAAGTTCATGCCGTTCATGGACGAACCGCCAGGCGGCAAACTCTCCTCGACCGCCGTCGGCGCCTATGGCGCAGTGATTCGTCGGCTCCGCAAGATCACGAACCATACGCTCAACGAGGAACCGAAGTGGCGACACAACGGCCCCACGCTGACAACCGGGTATGAGCAGGGCGTCAACATGGGTACCAGTACGTTCGGCAAACTGCCGAGCCACTAGTGCCGCGGCCGTTGGAACGCATCACGAAGGGGTAAGGTCATGGTCGTCAAGGAGAAGGTACCGGTTGGCGGAAAGAAACTCGTCGAAATGTCCTGGGATCCGATCACGCGGATCGTGGGGAGCCTCGGCATCTACACGAAGATTGACTTCGACAACAAGCAGGTCGTCGAGTGCCACAGCACGTCGTCCATCTTCCGGGGCTACAGCATCTTCATGAAAGGCAAAGACCCCCGCGACGCTCACTTCATCACCAGCCGTATCTGCGGTATCTGCGGGGACAACCACGCCACCTGCGCCACCTACGCGCAGAACATGGCCTTTGGTGTCAAGCCGCCGAACATGGCCGAGTGGATCGTCAACCTCGGCGAGGCCGCCGAGTACATGTTCGACCACAACATCTTTCAGGAAAACCTCGTCGGCGTGGACTTCTGCGAGCAGATGGTGCGCGAGACGAATCCGACCATGCTCGCCAAGGCCGAGACGACGGACGCGCCGCACGCCAATATTCACGGCTACCGCACGATCGCGGACATCATGCGCGCCCTCAATCCCTTCACCGGTGATTACTACCGCGAGGCGCTGAACGTCAGCCGCTACACACGCGAGATGTTTTGCCTGATGGAGGGGCGGCACGTCCACCCATCCACACTCTATCCCGGTGGCGTCGGCACCGTGCCGACGGTCCAACTCTTCACGGATTACCTCGTCCGCCTGATGAAGTATGTCGAGCATATGAAGAAGTGCGTGCCGCTGCACGATGACCTCTTCGACTTCATCTACGAGGCGCTGCCCGGCTACGAAGAAGTCGGTCGGCGGCGCATCCTGCTCGGTTGCTGGGGGTCGTTCCAGAACCCCGATGTCTGCGACTACGACTACAAGACGATGACGAAGTGGGGCCGCGCGATGTATGTCACGCCGGGCGTCGTCATTGACGGTGAATTGGTGACGACGGACCTCGTGGACATTAACCTGAACATGCGCATACTTCTCGGTCATTCCTTCTACGACGACTGGCAGCAGACCGGCGAGCAGTTCGTCAAGCGCGATCCGCTCGGCAATCCTGTGGACATGCGCCATCCGTGGAATCAGACCACGAATCCCCGCCCGCAGAAGCGCAATTTCGACGATAAGTACAGCTGGGTGATGTGCCCGCGCTGGCTCGATAAGCGAACCGGCGACCATCTGGCGCTCGATACCGGCGGCGGCGCGATTGCCCGCCTCTGGTCAACGGCGCTCGCGGGTCTCGTGGATGTCGGTTACGTTAAAGCGACCGGCCAGAGCGTGAAGATCTTCCTGCCGAAGTCGGCGATGATGCCAAAGACGGAGTTCGAGTGGAAGATCCCGAAGTGGAGCAACGCTATCGAACGCGACCGGGCACGCACCTACTTCCAGGCATATTCCGCCGCAATGGCGCTCTACTTCATCGAGCAGGCGCTCGCGGAACTGCACGCCGGTCATACCAGGACGTGGAATGATTTCAAGGTGCCTGATGAGGCGATCGCCTGCGGCTTCCACGAAGCGGTGCGCGGTGTTCTTTCACACCACGTCGTCATTCGTGAAGGCAAGATCGCCAACTATCATCCCTACCCGCCGACGCCGTGGAACGCCACCCCGCGCGATTCCTACGGCACGCCGGGGCCGTACGAAGACGCGATTCAGAATACGCCGATCTTCGAGGAGAACGGCCCGGAGAACTTCAAGGGTATTGATATCATGCGGGCCGTCCGCAGTTTTGATCCCTGCTTGCCGTGCGGTGTCCATATGTATCTGGGCGACGGAAAAACCCTTGATCTCCAGCATACCCCGACCCTCGGGCCAACGTAGGGAAGCGCTGAGTACTGAGGAGTGAGCACTGAGGAATCCCAATCACTCAGTACTCACTACTCGGCACTGAAGCGACCGAAGGGAGCGGATGATGCAGCAAGGCAATGGCTTCGAGCAGCGGATGGAGCGGTTGGACGCATTGATTCAGGAGACCGAGACGTTTACCGACCCGGCCGCACGGGCAGTCACGGAGGAAGTCGTGCAGGCGCTCCTTGAACTGCATGGCAGCAGCATTGAGCGGATGCTCGAAATCGTCGTCGCGGCGGGCGATGCCGGAGAGCCGATCATGGCGGAGATCATCGCCGACGATAAAACGCGCAACCTGCTTCTCCTGCACGGCCTCCATCCCGTCGCGATGGAGGAGCGCGTGCGGCAGGCGCTGGATCGTGTGCGGCCCTACATGGCCTCGCACGGCGGCTACGTTGAGTTGCGCGGCATCGAAGAAGGCGTCGTATATCTGCGGCTGGAAGGCAGTTGCCACGGTTGCCCCTCCTCACTGCTGACCCTTCAACTCTCGATTGAGAAAGAGATCATGGCCCTCGCGCCGGATGTCGCCGGGATCGAGGTGGAAGGGTTGGCAGAGGCGCCGACCGCCCCGCAAACCATCGCCCCGGACGGCTTCGTGCCGATCGCGTCTTTCGCAACCGTGGGCATGGACGGATGAGCCAGGAAACGACCCCACGCATTCCGGCCCGTCCGTCGGGTGATGGCAACTCGCCACTTGGATCGCTGCGCCGGTTCGTGCGCCCGCGCGAACCACTGGAGCAGTGCGAGGTATGTGGCGAGGCGATTCCGCCCGATCCCAATCACCCACACCTGCTCGATATGGGAACTCGGCAGGTGGTCTGCGTCTGCACCGCCTGTTCCTTGACCATCGGTGGCGCGCACGGTTCAGGACGCCGGTATCGTGTGATCCCGGATCGTATCCATGCACTGCCGGATTTTCAGATGACGGATGCGATCTGGGAGGGCGTGCTCATCCCCGTCGGCATGGCATTTTTCTTCTTTAGCAGCGCTGAAGAGAAGATGATGGCCTATTACCCAAGCCCGGCAGGCGCGACGGAATCGCTTCTCTCCCCCGATGCTTGGGAGACGATCATCGAGGCGAATCCAACTCTCGCGGAGATGGAGCCGGATGTCGAGGCGCTGCTCGTCAATCGGGTCCGTGGGGCGCACGATTATTACCGCGTGCCGATTGACGAGTGCTACCGGCTCGTTGGGCTGGTACGGATGTACTGGCAGGGCCTCTCGGGCGGCGCCGAGGTCTGGGAAGAGATCGGCAAATTCTTCGCCGATCTGACGCGGCGGTCGGAGCCGGGTGGGCGGGCATCGCATGCATGATTTGACCTTCACCGTCGAGAGCGCCGCGCCGCTCATGTTTGCGGCGGCTCCTCTCCTGGCATTCCAACTCCGCGTCGCCTGCACCGACGTAGAGGAGCGAATCGAGAGTATCGCCCTCCATTGCCAGATCCAGTTGGAGGTCACGCGCCGCCACTACGCGCCGGAGGAACAGGCGCGCCTCCTCGGCCTCTTCGGCGATCCGGAGCGTTGGAATCAGACGCTTCGCACGATGCTCTGGACACATGCGAATGTCACTGTGCCGTCGTTCACGGGAAGCACGGTCGTTGATCTCCCCGTGCCATGCACCTACGACTTCAACCTGGCAGCGACGAAATACTTCTACGGTCTGGAAGAGGGTGACGTGCCCTTGTGCCTCCTGTTCAGCGGGACGATCTTCTATCGAGACACGAATGGGGCGATGCGGATCGGTCAGATTCCGTGGGAGAAGGAAGCGACCTTCCGGCTGCCCATCGCGGTCTGGCGCGCGATGATGGATCATTACTACCCCAATACCGCGTGGCTCGATCTGCCCCAGGATGTCTTCGACCGATTGTATGAATACAAGTCCCGCAACGGGATACCGACCTGGGAGCAAGTGATCGCTCGCCTTCTCACCGAGGCGGAGGCAATGCAGCGATGAATTTCGATCAAGTACAGCACATCGCGGACGCCGTGCTCTATGAGGGCTATCTCCTCTATCCCTATCGGCAGACTTCCGTGAAGAATCAGCAGCGCTGGACATTCGGCGGGGTCTACCCGGCGGCGTACAGCGCGGCGCAGCGCGGCGCTGATGGATGCGCGATGCAGACGGAATGCCTCATCACCGGCGGCGACGATGCTACCGTGACCGTGCGCGTTCGGTTCCTGCATCTCATCGCGTTGACGGTCGGCGAGACGACTTCATCCCCCGCCTTCCGCCTGGTTGACGAATTGCAGGTGGGAGATCGGCTGTTCCGGCCGTGGCAGGAGGCAGTTGAGCGAAGCGTGGATGCGACGGACCTGCACCTGGCTGATCTCATCGCCACACCCGCGCGCGTGCCGATCCATTTCCCGGCTTCACAGGAGATCGAACCGCTTCGCGACGCCGCCAGCAACGATATTGGGGCGCTAATCCGCGCCCACCAGGCGATTGACGGGGTGATCGCGATCAGCGCGGAGCGGGTGGCGGCGGGTGCCTCCAAACTCTCCGTCCGCATCGAGAACCTGACACCGCTGGTCACGCCCGGCACACCGAGCCGGGATGACGCGATTCCACAGACCTTCATCTCGACGCATACTATTCTGGGCGTCCAAGGTGGCACGTTCGTTTCGCTCATTGATCCTCCGGCAGACGCGCAGGAGATGGTGGCAGGCTGCCAGAATATCGGGACGTGGCCGGTGCTGGTTGGTGAGGAGGGTGACCGGACCATGCTACTCTCGTCGCCGATCATCCTCTACGATTACCCGCAAATCGCCCCGGAAAGCGCCGCAAACCTTTTCGACGGCACGGAGATTGACGAAATCCTCACGCTGCGCATCCTGACGCTGACCGACGATGAGAAACGGGAGATTCAGCAGTCCGATACGCGCGGCCGGGATTTGCTCGCGCTGACTGAGGCGATTCCGCAGGAGCACTTCATGAAAATGCACGGAGTGATCCGCAGTCTCCGACAGCTCAGTGGAGACGAGACATGAGTGAATGGGACGAGCAGATGTGGAATCCCGACGGCACGACGGGTGAGGACGCGATCCGACAACTCGAACGCGTGCGCGTCGGCGCAACCGATCTGAAGCCAGGCGACCGGGTGCGGTTGTGGCCGCGCGGCGGCGGCGACATCCTCGATCTTGCCTTGAAGGGGCGCGATGCAACCGTCGAGTCTATTCAGCAGGACTATGAAGACCGTATCTATGTCGCCGTCACTGTGGACGACGATCCGGGGGCGTACCTGGGTAAACTCCGGTTGCCCGGCCATCGCTTCTTCTTCTCGCTCGACGAGGTCGTGCCGCTCGATTCGCCAGCGGGAGAAATGCCATGACGGTCACTGCGCCGCGTATCCTCATCGCCGGGATCGGCAATATCTTCCTCGGAGACGATGCCTTCGGAGTCGAGGTCGCCCACTTGCTGGCACGGCAGGCGATGCCGGAAGGTGTGCGCGTCGTGGATATCGGCATTCGCGGCTTCGATCTCGCCTACGCGCTGATGGACGACTACGACTCGGCAATCCTCGTGGATACGCTGGCGCGCGGCGAAGCGCCGGGAACGATCTCCGTCATCGAGCCGGACCTCGCCGCACTGCCGCAAGCGGACTCGCGCTCGATCGCGATGCACAGCATTGATCCGCTGAGTGTGCTCATGCTGGTGCGCACGCTCGGCGGCCAACCGCCACCCGTCTACGTCGTCGGCTGCGAGCCGCTGACGTTCGGGCCGGAAGAAGGGCAGATGGGACTGAGCGCGCCGGTCCAGGCGGCGATTGAGGAGGCAACGCGGGTCGTCCGATCACTCGTCGGGAAACTGCTCGGGACGGCTCCATCGTTGGCAGTCAGTGGTCGGTAGTGAAGAATGGACAGTGTACAAGGAGGGCATGATGCGCAAGCGATTCTTGATCGGCGTTCTGTTGGCGGTGGCGGGCGTTGTTGCCATACAGGTTCCCGATATCCGGCGATACATGCGGATACGGTCCATGTAGCGAGTCGGCAGTCGGCAGTCAGTAGTCGGTAGAAAAGAATCGGAATTACTGCCGACTGCCAACTGCCGATTGTCGGCTTGAGTGAGGCACTGTGCACGAATTATCCGTCATGACCTATATGTTGGAGACGGTAGAAGCGCATGCCCAGCGGATTGGCGCGAAGAAAGTCCTCGCCATCAATCTGGTGATCGGCGAACGGACGAGCATCATTGACGACTCGATCCTCTTCTACTTCGACGCCCTGACCCCCGGCACGGTGGCCGAGGGAGCGCACCTCAATGTGCGGCGGACGCGCATGCAGTTCCATTGTGCGGCCTGCGACGCGGACTACATGCCATCGGGTGCGGATTTTCAATGCCCCCGCTGTCAGACCGTCGGGCAGGTCACGGACGATGGCAGCGAACTACTGATCGAGAGCATGGAGGTCGAGACATGAGTGTGCAGAGCGTCAAGATCGTCAATATCCTCGAAGGCTTGCTCGCCGGGAACGATCAAGCGGCCGCGCGCAACAAGCAGCGCTTCAGTGATGCCGGTGTGCTGACCGTCAATATCATGTCTTCACCCGGCGCGGGCAAGACGAGCCTGATTATCAAGACCCTGGCGGCAGTGCAGGGCAAGGCTCGTGTCGGCGTGATCGAGGGCGATATCGCTGGCAGCATTGATACCGAAAAGGTGATCGCGGCGGGGGCAATGGACGCAGTGCAGATCAACACCGGCGGCAACTGCCACTTAGAGGCGAACATGGTGGATCGGGCGCTCGACACCCTCGATCTCGCGGCGTTCGACATCATGATCGTCGAGAATGTCGGCAACCTTGTCTGCCCGACGCACTGGGCATTGGGCGAGCACCTGCGTCTCTGCATTCTCAGCACCGCCGAGGGGCACGACAAGCCGATCAAGTACCCGCAGATGTTCGTGACGAGCGACGCGATCATCCTCAACAAGATTGATTTGATCGCGTTGGTAGACTTCGAGCGCGATTTTTTCTACACCTCCGTACGCGCACTCAACCCCGACGCGCCGATCTTCGAGGTGTCGTGTCGAACAGGCGAAGGCATCGCTGCATGGGCGGACTGGCTGTTGGGCCAACGGGTGCTCGTTGGCAATCGGCAGGCGGCAGTCGGTGGTGGGCAGTAAGGCTTCGTGCCGGATGTCGTCTACCGCTGACCGCCGACTGCTGACTGCCGACTGGAGGAATCCTACTATGTGTCTCCCACTCATCGCACGCATCGTCGCTATCGAGGATGAGTATGCGACCGTTGAACTGCTTGAAGGCGAAACGGTGCGCGCGAGCAGCGCCATCCATCCGGATGTGGCAGTGGGCCAGTATGTACTTCTGGATCGCGGCATGATTATCGAGGTGATTGATGCCGATCAGGTAGAGGAAATGCTTCAGTTTTACAGTGAGTTGACCGCAATGTGGGAAACGGAGGACGCACTTCATGGATGAGACAATCACGGTCCCCACGTACGAGATGCAGGCCCCGACCCGATTGCTCGATGGCACGACACGATTTATTCGCTATGCCTTCATGCCCAATAAACTGCGATTCTGTGGCGGCGACGACAACAGCACGATCTTCGAGTATGGCATCGCCACGGTGCGGGAACCGCCGCTCGAGACGATCCTCCGCAAGTTCACCGGCGCGATGCCCTATCTGACGCTGATCGCGCGGAGCAACGACATCGCCGACCCCTTCGACGATCGCGTCGTCGAGGCATACTGGATCGGCAACGAACTGCTCGATCATGTCGAAGTGCGCGATATGTATGCATCGCTGCGCGAGCGGTACAGCACGCGGCTCTCACCGAAGTTGATGGCGTTGGTGGCGAATAAAGCGCCGGAGGGCGCACGCGCGCACCACAGTTTCCATGTCTTTGATGTCTGGCGGACCGCCGAACACCTCGGTGGCGACGTCCTCCTGACGCTTGATAACTGCCGTATCAGTTGGGGGACGGTGCAAACCGTCGAGGGCGCGGATGTAATCGTTGAGCGCCGTCCGATCGTGATGCACGAGGGCAAACTCGCGCTTGGCGAACCGCGCAGCGAACGCGTGACCCGGCTGATCGAGGGAAAGGGGTTCGTGACAACGGTAGCGACCGGCGACACCGTCTCCATGCATTGGGGCTGGGTGTGCGAAGTGCTCACACCGCGCCAGCGCGCCAATCTCGCCCGCTTCACGGATCAGCATCTCCAGCTCGCCAATCAGACGATCTAGATGGTAGACGTTCGAGGTTCAGAGTTCGAGGTTCGGAGTTCGAGGTTCGGGGTTGGTCATCGAACTCTGGACTCACTTCAGTCTGCGGCACGCCCGTCGTGCTCCGCATCTCGCGCGCGAAATTGCATCGCGTAGAGGTTGAAGTAGAAGCCCCGGCGCGCCAGTAACTCCACATGCGTGCCGCGCTCGACGATTCGCCCGTGATCGAGGACGACGACCTCATCCGCGTCCACGACCGTGCTCAGGCGGTGGGCGATCACGAGGGCGGTGCGGTTCGCCAAGACGCGCTTCAGCGCCTCCTGAATGACCCGCTCCGTCTGCGTATCCACACTGCTCGTCGCCTCATCGAGGATCAGGACGCGCCGGTCGGCGAGCAATGCCCGCGCAAAGGCGACGAGTTGTCGCTGACCGACACTGAGGCCACCGCCGCGCTCCTGGATCTCGGTCGCGTAACCGCTCGGCAACCGGGCGATGAAATCATGCGCCCCCACCGCCCGCGCGGCCTCCTCCACCTCGGCATCCGTCGCCGCCAGGCGACCGTAGCGAATGTTGTCCGCGATCGTCCCCGCGAACAGAAACGGGTCCTGGAGCACGACGGCGATCTGACTGCGCAGTGACGCCAGCCGGACATCGCGGACATCGTGACCGTCAATCAGCACCGCTCCGTCGTAGACATCATAGAAGCGTGGGACGAGATTGACGAGGCTGGACTTGCCCGCGCCCGTCGCGCCGACGAATGCCACCGTCTTTCCCTGCTCGATCGTCAGGTCAAGGTCGTGCAGGACGGGCGTCGCGTTGTAGCCGAAGGTGACATGACGGAGGACGATTTCGCCGTGGATCGGCGGCAGGGGATAGGCATCCGGCGCGTCAACGATCTCCGGCTGCTCATCCAACAGTTCGAAGATGCGTTCCGCTGCGACGGTGGATGCTTGAAGCGTGTTGTAGCGGTCGGACAGCGTCCGCACCGGCTGGAAAAAGCGCGTCACATAGCCGAGGAAGGCGATCAACGCGCCGACCGTCAAGCCACCGTCAATCACACGCAATCCACCGAACAGCAAGACAATCGCCGTCGCCATCGCACTGAGCAACTCGACCGCCGGGAAGAGAAAGGCCGAGAGCCGTGCCGCGTCGGCATTCGCGTCGAGGTTCTCCTGATTGAGTACCCGAAACCCGGTAAAGTTGCGCCCCTCGCGCCCGAATGACTGCACGACGCGCATGCCGTTGATATTTTCGGCGAAGTTCCCCGTCACACGGCTGATCGCGATCCGCGTCGCGCGGTAGGTTTGAATTGCCCGCTTGCGCCAGAAATACATCACGACGAACATCAGCGGCAAGACCGTGTACGAGATCAGCGCGAGCCGGATATTGAGGACAAACATCGCGAAGACGACGCCGACGAGTGTCAGCACATCAGAGAGCACGCTGATCATGCCGGTGGAGAGGAAATCTTCGAGCACGGTGACGTCATTCTGGATGCGCGACATCATGCGGCCAACGCCCATCCGGTCGTACGTTTTCAGGCCGAGCGCCTGCATATGCCGGAAGAGCGCGGCACGCAGGTCGAAGATGACGCGGTTGCCAACGCGCGCCATCAGAAAAAAGAGCAGCCAGCGCGTGAAGAACGCGATGGTCAGCGCGCCGAGAAAGAGGCCGACGATGCCAAAGAGCGTCGCGTAACTGGCGCGGCTCACGCCCTGGTCTATCGCACGGCCAAACAGCCAGTACAAGGAGAGATCGCAGAACGTCCCGATCAGCACCGCTGCCGATGCGAGGAGCACCTGCCACCGATACGGACGCAGATAGCCGATCAGCCGACAGGCGGTATGCGTGTCGAACGCTTTGCCGAGCAGGTCATCGGGATCGCCCTGGAAGTGCATCATCGCTGGGCGCCCTCCCAGAATTGGTCGGCAGTCGGCAGACGGTACTCAGCCCTGCCCGATGGTCGTCGGTCTCTGCGCGACTGCCGACTGCTCACGCTAATCACCGTCGGCCTCAACCGGTATAGCGTGGCGCAACCCATCCGCCACAACATCTTCATCGCGCATTTGCAGGTCGTACAGTTCGGTGTACAAGCCGCCGCGCGCCAGCAGGTCCATGTGCGTGCCCCGCTCGACGATTTGCCCCTCACTCAGGACGCAGATCTGATCCGCGTTGCGGACGCTCGAGAGGCGCTGGGCGATGATAAAGGTCGTGCGGCCTTCCATCAGAATATTCAGTGCATGCTGAATGGCGAACTCCGTCTCCATGTCCACGCTACTGGTCGCATCATCGAGGATCAAAATGCGCGGATTGAGGAGCAGCGCGCGGGCAATGGCAAGGCGCTGCTTCTGGCCGCCGGAGAGGTTCACGCCGCGTTCACCGAGCAATGTCTCGTAGCCGCTCGGTAGCGTGACAATGAACTCGTGCGCCTGTGCCGCCTGTGCCGCCGCGATGACTTGTTCGTCGGTCGCGGCGCCGTTTCCGTAGGCAATATTCTCGCGGATCGAAACGGAGAAGAGAAAGGTCTCCTGTAAGACGAGGCCGACGTTCTTCCGCAGGATTTCCAAATCCCACGCGCGCGCATCTACCCCGTCCACGCGGATCGCACCGGCGGTGACATCGTAGAATCGCGGGAGCAACTGGATGATGCTGCTCTTGCCGCTGCCCGTCGCGCCGAGCAGCGCGGTCACGGAACCGGGTGGCGCGTCAATGGAGACGCCGCGCAGGACATCGCGGCTTTCCTGCGAATACGCGAACTGCACATTGTCGAGGGTGACATGCCCGGCAACCGTCTCCGGGCGATAGGCATCGGCGGGCGAGACGATTTGCGGCTTCTTGTCGAGCACTTCAAAGACTCGCTCCGCCGATGCCTGCGCCCGCGCGACGTTATTGATAATCCAGCCGACATTGCGCACCGGCTCCGCGAGCATAGTGAGGTAAAGATAGAAGGCGAGCAGCGTGCCGACCTGCAAATCCTGGCGGATCGCCGCCGAGCCGCCATAGGCAATAATAATCGCGGTGCCGAGGCCGGTAATAAATGACATGAGCGGAAAGACAAACGTCCACCGTCGCGCGGCGTCCATCTGCCGGTCGTAGAGGGCGGTCGTCTCGCGCTCGAACTTCGCGACCTCGAACTCCTCCCGCGCGAAGGCCCGGACGACGCGCACGCCGGCGAGATTCTCCTGCAAGGCGTTCATCGCCACGCCGAACTGCGTCTGCGCGCGGAGAAAGAGCGGCCGAATCGAGACACTGAACCAGAGCGTCACCCAGAGCAAAAAGGGTACGGTCGAGAGCGCCAGCAGCGCCAGTTGCCAGTTCAGCCGCAGCATGATGATCGCCACGCCAATCAACAGCAGGAATGATTGCGCCGCCATGCGCAACCCAAACATGAAAAAGCGCCGGATGTTATTAACGTCTTCCGTCGCGCGGGAAAGCAACTGGCCGGTCTGCGCGGTATCGTAGAACGAGAAGGAGAGCCGCTCCAGATGGGTGTACATCTCGTTGCGCGCATCGAACGCGACGCGCTCCGCCAGGTACTGGAGCCAATACGAGCGCGTATACATGAAGGTGGACTGCGCCAGCGTGACGACAACGATCCCCGCCGCCGCGATGACGAGAAACCGGCGATCCCCCGCGCCAATCGCCGTGTTGATGATCTGCCGAACGAGCAGCGGCACGGCGAGTTGCAGCAGGATGGCAAGAATGAGCGCCGTGTACGACCCCATCGCCTGCCGCCGGTACGGGCGGAGATAGCGCATCATCCGGTAAATCAGGTGCATGCGGCGTCCTTTCGTTCACGCGCTCGACATGCATCTTATAGCATGACTGGTCATCTTGTGGCTACGCACCCGGATGCTTTCGCGGGGCGCAGGCAGGGCCTCTGCGTTCTCGCCTTCGGCGGGGAATCCTACGTGATGCATCCGGTTTGTTCAACGTGCCGGATGCACCACGTCGGTTGCCCTCTCTACCTCCCGCTCCAACCGATACGCCTCCACGGTCGCGCTTTCCAGGGCGTCCACAATGCGGTTGCGCTCTCGGACGAGGCGGGTGAGCAGGAAGCGGGCCGTATCGCTCACCGGATCGAGACTGGCGAGGGTGACGGCACGGCTGAGGCCGGGCAGGAGAGGCGACTGCAAGGCCGGATCCTGGTCGTACGCGCCACTCGCGGTGTAGAGCGCCGGATTGAGGATGCGGCTGAGGCGAAGTAATCCCGCATCAAGCACGCGCCGCTGCTCCGCGCTCCCCGATGCAATGAGGTGCTGCCGCATTTGCTCTACCTGCTCGGCGGCCGTGCCGAAGCGGGCGGCGGCCTCCCGCGCGGGGGTGACATCAAAACGGTCGCCTGTTTCGGCGGCGATTTCCACGAGGCGATTCGCGAAGTCCCGCGCGACGGTATCGAAGGCGTACGGCAAGACGGGATCGGTCGTCAGCCGCGCAGCGATGGCGGCGTAGAGGGCGGTATCGCCGCGCAACACTTCGGCGTCTGCCTTGTCGAGCGTGTCCTCCGCCGTGTGCCACCACCAGCCGCCGCCGCTCCCACCGACCGCTTTCCGATCGGGGTGGTCGGTCGCCAGCATGCGAAACGCGCCAAGCGAGGTGACGCCGATTCCCCAGAAGGATTGATCCCCCGCTTTCATCGGACGGCGCGAATTGGCGGGCTGCCCGGTGATGTCGCGCACGACCGTCTCGATGAACCGCTCTGCCTCGCCCATCACGTAGCGGCAATCCCAGACGGTCGCGCCACGGCAGCCGGGCGAGTCAATGTTGAGGTAGCCGATGCAATGGGCGCGAAGATCGGCGAAACGGTTGTCCGCGAACCACGTACTGCCTGCGTACCGCCCGGTGGAGTGACCGGGCCACCACGCGAAGACGACGCCGCGCTCCAGTTCGCCCTGATGCGCATCCAGCACGCGCGCCATCTCCAACAGGGCGGCGTTGCCGGTCGCGTTATCCGTCACGCCGACGTACCATGAATCGAGGTGTGCGCCGACGAGCAGGTAATCATCCGATTTGCCGGGGATAGAGGCAAGGGTGACGGGTTGCGGCTGCCAGCCGGTCGTCACTTCCGCCGTCAGCCGCGCCCGCACCGGCCCCGCCGCACAAAGCGCGCGCAACCGCTCGCCATCGGCGTTTGTGACGGAGAGCGCGGGGATCATCGGCATGCTCGGCGCGGATTCGGGGGTCGGTGTGCCCCAGATCGGCGTGACGATCATCTCGTGAATGTGCGGCTCGTCACTCGTCCATTGATGAATATGCGCCGCCGCGCCCCGCTCCTCCGCGCGCCGCACGCCGTCCGGCCCGCCATCCGGCGTGATGACGACACAGCCGCGCACATCACGCTCCCCATATGCGGCGGCGTTGCTGCGATGGCTAAAGATCATCGCACCCTGCTCCAATTGCCGCGCCACATCCACGAAGACGAGATCGAGTTCCACTCCTTCCGGCGCGGTCGAGCGGCCAAACGAGCGCGTCCGGCAGGGAATCGTTGTCCGCTCCGGTGACAAAATCTCCAGCGTCGCCGGGCCGGGCCATGAGATGTATCCCTGGAACTCCCGGACCTCCGTCCGAACATGCGCGCACGGCGCGAGTGCGCGCTGAATGTAGGCGACGGCTTCGCGCTCCCCCACCGTGCCGCTCGTACGATCCACAGTAGCGAAGTACGCGAGGTGCGCCGCGAGCCGCTCCCGGTCCACGGCAGTCTGGATGGTGGTGAGATCCATTTTCTTCCCCCTCGCCCCCTCCCATAGAAGGAAGCAGACCCTGGCGCACGGCTGTGCGCCCCGACGAGATGTCCCGCGCCCCGATGCCGGTACCGTTGGTCGCATGCGTCACGCAGGCCGTTGCCGAAGCAGTTATAGACGAGGAGAGTAATGAAGAGCAATACGTCTGGGGAGATCGCCGGTTCCGACAGACATACTGCGATGCATCCTCCATCTGCAAACCGGGATATGTGTGGGCGAAGGGAATTACTCCGCTCTTTCCGGGCAGGCAGCGGAGCCGCTATACTTCTCGTTGTCGGGCAACGTTCAATGGGTGGCGCGTAAGGGGACGCAGATGGCAACAGAGACGATTGCACAAACGACCACTTCGGTACCACGCCGCCGGTTCACCGTGGCGGAATATCAGCGTATGGGCGAGGTGGGCATCTTCACCGAAGACGACCGGGTGGAACTGATCGAGGGGGAGATGTATCAGATGAGTCCGATTGGTATTCGGCATGCACGGTGTGTCAACCGTCTCACCGTTATTCTCAGCCGCCATCTCGAACCAGATATGCTCCCCAATGTGCAGAATCCTATCTATCTCCCCGGTGAGAACGCGCCACAGCCCGATCTGGCGATCGTACGCGACCGTGATTCTGGCGACGATCTCTGGCCCACTCCCGCCGACATCCTCCTGGTGATTGAGGTTTCTGATTCAACCCTGGCCCACGACCGGGGGACGAAACTGCCGCTCTATGCTGCAGCGGGGATCGCGGAGGCATGGATCGTTGATCTCGCCGCCGCGACGGTCGAACGCCATACCGATCCGCGCGACGGTCTGTATCGTTTGGTCGCGTCCGCCCGGCCTGGCGAATCCCTCGCCTCGACTGTCCTCCCCGCGCTCGCTATTCCAGTCGCGGACATCCTGCAATAACGACGCACACCGACGTAAGCCGGTCTCACTGAATCAGGCATGCGTCGCCGAAGGAGAAGAAGCGGTATCGCTCCCGCACCGCCTCGGCATAAGCGGCGAGGACCTGCTCGCGGCCCGCGAAGGCGCTGACGAGCATGAGCAGGGTAGAGCGCGGCAGGTGGAAGTTCGTGATCAGCGCGTCCACCGCGCGGAAGGTGTCGCCGGGGCGGATAAAGAGGCGCGTCCAACCTTCCGCGCCGCGTTCGGTCGCCGCCTGCCAACCGCCCGGCTGCGCCGCGACGCTTTCCAACACGCGCACACTCGTTGTCCCAACCGCGACGACGCGGCCGCCGCGTTGCATCGTTTCGACGATCGTAGCGGCGCTCTCAGCCCTCGCGGTGTACCACTCCGCGTGCATCGGGTGCGCGGTGGGGTCCTCCTCCATGACCGGGCGGAAGGTATCGAGGCCGACATGAAGCGTGACCGCTGTGATGCGGACGCCATTTGCCCGCAGAGCATCGAGCAGCGCGGGCGTGAAATGCAACCCGGCGGTCGGCGCGGCAGCGGAACCGGTGACTGCGGCATAGGTCGTCTGATAGCGGTCGGCGTCAGTATCCGGCAGGCGGCGGTGGATGTACGGCGGCAGCGGCATCTCGCCGAGTTGTGCGAGGGCGGGATCGAGCGGGCCATCCACGCGGATGCGCGTCACGCCGTCCGGTTCTTTCGCCCGCACTTCGCCCTGCACCGGCGGTTCCCCACTGTTTCCCATCCGGTCGGTGAGCGTGAACATCGTGCCAACGGGCGCGCGGCGACCGGGCTTGACGAGCGTTTCCCACTCTCCATCCGCCGTGGGCCGGAGAATGAGCAATTCCAGTCGTCCGCCCGTCGGTTTCACTGCCCAGACCCGCGCGGGCCGGACACGCGAATCATTCATGACGAGCAGATCACCGGGCCGCAGGTACGCGCCGAGATTGCGGAAGACATCGTGCGCCGTCGCACCCGTTCGCCGGTCCAACACGAGCAGGCGCGATGCATCCCGCTCCTTGAGCGGTTCCTGCGCGATCAGTTCCGGCGGCAGATCGTAGGTAAAATCGCTGGTACGAAGTGGGGCATCGTGATTGGACACTTTCATCGTGAACTTCAGTCGTTCTCGGAGATGATCTGGAGATCGGGCACTGCGTCAAAGTCTTTGCGATTATGCGTGATGAGCGGCGCATCATAACGGAGCGCGCAGGCTGCGATCCATGCATCCGCAGCCACAATCCGCCTTCCTTGATGCTCACACGCGGCGGTGATCTGTCCCCAAAGAACGCAAATCTCTGGAGTACTCTGAACGACCGGATACCCTCGCAGAAATACGCTTAAGCGGTGACGCCCCGAGTCTCCCCATCGAGCGCGATCAGCGCCGAAATGCATCTCAGCAACGGTCATGAACGAGAGATATGTGGTGTTATTAACGAGATACGGACGATACAACATCGCCCGCGTATCGCGATTAAAGAGATAGGAAACAATGTTCGTATCCAGGAACACGATGTCATTCACGTCGCGTCATTGTCGGGGAACAACCGCGCATAGCGCTCCTGCTCCAGTGCCAACTGCTCCTCTTTCCAGCGACGCCGCACCTCATCGAAGTCTTCTTCGTCATCCCATTCACCTTCCGGCCAGTCGGGACAGAGATCCTCCCAACGTTGCGGGACGCGGACGCCCTGTGCGCGGGCAAGTTCCTCAAGCGGCGGCGGCGGCGGCAGACTGGCAAGGAGTGCGCGCATGGCGCGCGATTCCTCTTCCCATATCCGCTTCGCGTTGTCATTCAGATCGGCCGGGGGTTGGCGCACGGTATTCATATTGACCATCAGTTGCCTCCGTTCCTACGGACGCAGTGTACCACGCGGCCCCAACGGTGGTCAGCGCTCGGCGTCGGGGTCAGACTCGTCGGTGAGGCCGGGGAGGGCGCTCTGCCAGGCGTTCGCGGCGGCGGATTGCTGGGCGAGGCGATCCGGATACGGGATGCCGAGGTGCTGGTAGGCACGGCGGGTGGCAATGCGGCCGCGCGGCGTGCGCTGCAAGAAACCCAACTGGATCAGGTACGGCTCGTAGACGTCCATGATTGTGTCCGTCTCCTCGCTCGTCGCCGCTGCCATCGTCTCAATGCCGACCGGGCCGCCATCGAACTTATCAACGATTGTCGTCAGGACACGGCGGTCGGTGTCGTCCAGGCCGAGGTCGTCAATGTCGAGCATAGCGAGGGCGCTACGGGCGACCTCCGCTGTCGCAATCCCATCGGCACGCACCTGCGCGTAGTCGCGCACGCGCTTGAGGAGGCGGTTCGCGATGCGGGGCGTGCCACGCGAGCGGCGGGCGATCTCCGCGCCGCCATTCGCCTCCAACTTCAGATCGAGAATCTTCGCGGAGCGCCGGATGATCCGGTTCATCGCCGTCTCATTGTAGAACTCCAGGCGGTGGATCGCGCCAAAGCGGTCGCGCAGTGGGGCGGTCAGCAGGGCGAGGCGGGTGGTTGCGCCGACGAGCGTGAAGGGCGGCAGATTGAGGCGCATCGTCCGGGCGGACGGCCCCTTGCCGAGTGTCACATCCACCGCGTAATCCTCCATCGCGGTGTAGAGCACTTCCTCGATCGGCCGCGCGAGGCGGTGAATTTCATCAATAAAGAGGACATCGCCCTGCTTGAGGTTCGTCAGGATCGAGACGATGTCGCCGGGCCGCTCGATGGCGGGGCCGGAGGTGACGCGCAGGCCGACACCGAGTTCGGCGGCGACGATGGTAGCGAGCGTCGTCTTACCGAGACCAGGCGGGCCATAAAACAGGACGTGGTCGAGCGCTTCGCCGCGCGCCCGCGCCGCCTCGATGGCGATTTGCAGATTCGCCTTGACCTTGTCCTGCCCGATGTACTCGGTGATCCGCCGGGGTCGCAGGGTCGCGTCGAGATCAAGGTCTTCCTCGACCTCCTCGCTAGAAAGGATGCGCTCTTCGTCCATTGACCTAACCCCCTGACCCCCTTCCCGCGAGGAAGGGGGAATCCGCCAGAAGCGTCCGTGTCCATTATAGTGTAGTCTAACAGAAACGCGGCTAAATTGCGAACATGCGTGCGGGTACAAGGAAACGTGCAATCTGGGGGGGGCGATGCGCGCATCGCCCCTACGAACCTGCCTGCTCCTCCTTCGCGACGGTCGAGGTATGGCCGGTCTGTTGAGTGTCTTCGGCGCGACCGAGGATGAAGAGCAGGGAGGAGAGGCGGTTAAGGAAACGGAGGACGTGCGGGTTCGTGTTGTGCCCCTCATGGACGAGGCGAGTCACCAGCCGCTCGCCGCGCCGCACGACCGTCCGTGCGACATCGAGGGCCGCACCGGCCACCGTATCGCCGGGTACGACGAACTCCCGTTGCACGGGTACTTGCGCGCTAAAGGTGTTCGTCAGCTCCTCAACGCGAGCGATGTCTGCCCCGGTCATCTCATAGGCACTGGTCTTGCCCTCAATGGTTGCCAGTTCGGCCATCAGGCGGTAGAGGGCACGCTGCATTTCGAGGATCGCCGCGCGCACGTCGGGCAGCGTCGCGGTGGCGCGGGCGAGGCCGAGGGCGGCGGACGCCTCGTCGAGCGTGCCATACGCCTCCGGGCGCGGGTCGTACTTCGCCACCCGTGCGCCGCCGATCAGACTCGTGTAGCCGTCGTCCCCCCGCCCGGTGTAGATTTTCTGCATGATGGTCGTTCCTTTGCTCAGTCCCGCTGAACGATATGCTGGGTTGCCACTGGTA
>JALYUS010000069.1 GCA_030853625.1 Chloroflexota bacterium | reverse complement strand
TGCCCCATGTACGTCCACAATTCCGGCTCGTTCCAGAACTCCCAAAGGCGGATAAACGGATAGCGTGCGGCGACGGTACGGACTGCCTCGCGAAACTGCGGCTCGGCATCGGGCCGGATGCCGCAGGTGAGGCGCTCCTTATCGAATTCCTGCTGCGCCTTCGCGCACGCCGCGCTGTCCGGGCTGGCCCAGGCAGGTGCGGCGACGAATGAGGCAATCACCTCGATGTTCTCGGCGGCGAGGCGGTTCAGGACGCGGTCGAATTGGTCGAAGTTGTACTGCCCCCGCTGCGGATAGCCAGCCCGCGCATGTGGATGCTGATCTGATCGTCAATGCCGTCTTGCAGGCGAAGGGCTGGCTGGACCCGAAAACGGGCACGACGCGCCGCATGGGAGCGCCTCGGCGGTATGATGACGCTCGGTCTGCCACGCACCGCCGAATATGGTCGGCGCGATCTGGCGGACGGCCGCTGGTATCGCACGCAGGACTTCGAGCGTGGCCGGTTGATCGTCCGCCCCGCCACAGACGGACAGCCCGCGCATGTGGATGCCGATCTGATCGTCAACGCAGTCTTGCAGGCGAAGGGCTGGCTGGACCCGAATACGGGCGTCACGAGCGGCCCCGCTGCCCCCGAACCCGCCCCTGCCATCCTCGATGCCTTCTGGTTCCCGACCGTCGGGCATGCGGTGGCCGTTTCCTTCCGCGCCATATGGCAGCAGGTAGGTGGGCTTGGCTTTCTCGGCATGCCGCGCACCGGCGTCGTGACGGAGAACGGGATCGCTGTCCAATACTTCGAGCGCGGTCGCCTCGAACTGCACGGCGACGCTGTCTGGTTCGGCTCCGTCGGCAACGATGCCCTCACCGCCCAGGGCTGGCTCGATGCTGCTGGTGGCCCCGTCCCGAATACTCCCACCGCCCGCGAATGGGCGGGGTAGATACTCGATGCCTACCGCTCTATACTAGTCATTGTGCGGTATTCCGCAGATGGCGAACGATCCGATAATCTCAACGGAGCAACGATGATGGCTGCCAATTCACGACCTGAACCGATTGAGCGTGAAACGGCGCGTGCTCTGTCCGATCATTTGCGAGATGTCGCGCAGGCCGCCCAGGATTTCGCAAATCATCGGATCGCGCGTGTGCGGGCTGTCCGGGGGAAATATGCGCACGTTCCAACAAGTAGTGATGCATTCGCGAGATCGAAACAAGAGGAGATAGCGCGGGAAGACCGACGGTCGTGATTCTCGTACTCGATGCAAGCGCGATGATCGCGTTCCTCCGCGATGAGCCGGGTGGCGCCATTGTTGAGGCAGCGCTCATGCGATTAATCTCTGCGAGGTGTATTACGATTTCTTCCGATCCGCCGATGAAGCAACAGCAAAGGCGGCTATTACAGACCTCGAAGACATCGGAGTGATCGTGAGGGAAGATATGGACCGGGCGTTCTGGCAAGAGGTGGGGAGATGTAAAGCCACGAACAAGGCTTCACTCGCCGATTGTACCGCTATCGCACTGGCGAACCGCGTTGGTGGAGAGTTGGTAACGTCTGATCATCACGAGTTCGATGCCATAGCAGCCAACGGCGTCTGTCGGGTACGGTTTATTCGATGATGAATGACCATAACGACCGGGAAAGCATGTCGTCCACCGCCGGGCCAATCAAGGTCGGTGATACATTCGCGGGCGATTTTACCTTCACGGCGGATGACATCCGGCAGATGGCGGCGCTGCTGGGGGACACCAACCCGGTGCATCACACGCCATCGCCGCAGTTTGGCGCGGTGATTGCCTCCGGCGCGCACATCGCGGGGATCGTGATGGCCTTCGGCGCGGCACGGATCACCGATCGCGCGCCGTCGCTCGGTCGCACCTGGGGCATCCGCTTCCGCGCGCCCGTCCTCGCCGGAGATACACTGCACATGGTCTGGCGCATCACGGCGGTTGCGCCGCACCGGCGCGGCGCAATGATTACGCTCGCGGGAGAGGGCACAGTCGCGCGCGATGGTAAGCAGATCGTCGCGATCACGACAGATGGCACCGCCGTCCTTCCACAAATTCCCACCGAGGCGTGAATCTGATGACTGATCGGCAAAAGAGCGGGCGTGCTGACGTATGTCGCACGAATCAGCGTGCGTCGGGGGAATCCGCGCCCCGTTCCGCACCAATCACATGCAATCCTCGCGCGCCCGACGAGGGCGACGCAGGTTCCGCCACGAAGCCGACACGCGACGCAAGCGCGCGCCGCCGGAGACGAATCGCGCTCATTCGCCGGGTAAGCCGCATAGTGTCGTTCGTGATCGTCGTCGCATCCTGCACGATTTCAACAATCCGCCGGTAATCGCGGCGGTCGTACGCGGCGTAGAAATCCGCGTAGTAGGCGCGGAACCGCTCGCGATTCGTCCGCTGCCGCTCCCGCGTGTAGATTGCCTCCGCCTCGGTCGTGCGCACAATAGACGATCTGATAGATTCCATACGTTTCCCCATTCCTCCGTCTTTCTGTTAATCATATTCCGTGCCACGAAAACGAGGGCGTATGCATGGTCACATTCTGAGAATCCTAACCCCCGGCCCCTTCCCTCCAAGGGAAGGGGTGACTCATCGCAATGTCGTGCCGTTCGCCATACACCCGGACTTCATGGAGGCTCACTCCCCCTTCCCTCGCAGGGAAGGGGTGACTCTCTGCACGACCGAGGCGTTCATCGCACACCGTGATTCCTCGGAGCCTCGCTCCCCCTTCCCTGCGGGGGAAGGGGGTTGGGGGGTTAGGATTCCCCGGCATGCCGAGAACGCATAAACCCTGTGAATTCAAGGGAATCAATGGCATCATCTCCCCACATGGAGTATCATAGAAACAAGCGTGGTTATAACGTGCATCGAATAGTGTACGGACATCACGGGAGGGTAAGGATGATGCAGCACAGCATCGCCCTCGTGGATGACGATGCGCACATCGTGATGTTGCTG
>JALYUS010000043.1 GCA_030853625.1 Chloroflexota bacterium | reverse complement strand
AGGTCGAACTCTGGGCGGACGGCGGCATGAAGACGGGCACGGATGTCGTGCGGATGATGCTGCTCGGCGCGAATCGCATCGGCTTCGGCACGCTGCCGATGGTCGCGATTGGCTGCACGATCTGCCGCGGCTGCCAACTCGACACCTGCCACGTCGGCATCGCCACGCAGATGGAGACGGACGAGGAGGCGCAAAAGAAGGGCGTCACGCACTTCGTCCCGCGCGTCTATGAAGAGGCCGTCCAGCAACTCGTCCGCTTCCTCGGCGCGATTGGCGAGGAAATCAAGGAACTGACCGCCGCGCTTGGCTTCATGCGGACGCAAGACTTCGTTGGCCGGTCAGATTTACTTGTCCAGACGCGGATGCGCGACCGCGTGGACCTCACGCGCATGCTCGCCCCGGCGGAGCAGGCGGCATGGCTCGCGGAGATTGGCACGGAGCGCACGCTTCGTGTCCTCCGCATTGATCGCTCGCAGCATGTCGCCGCGACGGTCGCCAGCCATGTCGCACGCGGCAATCAGGCCGTCGCACTCTCCGAACCTTCCGTCTTCCCCGATCACCGCGTCGTTGGCACCGTGCTGGCAGGCGAGATGACGCGCGCCCGGTTGTATGAACCGAACAATCGTCCCACGACCGCGACGCTTTCTTTTGATGACGGTTCGGTCGTCGGCAACGGCTTCGCCTGCTTCAATGTGGATGGCGTGGACCTGACGGTCGAGGGCGGCGCACAAGATGGCGTTGGCAAGGGCGCGCTCGGCGGCACGATTGTCATCCTCAAAGGAACCAACGGGGATGGCAGGCGCGTGGATGGCAGCGTCGGCAAATCCTTCGCGTATGGTGCGCAGGGCGGCACGTTCTTCGTGCAGGGGAACGCGGACTCCCGCGCAGGTATCCGACTCTCCGGCGCGGACGTCGTGATCGGCGGCGAAATCACCGCGCCAATTGACGACAGCCGGGGCGGCATCGCAACGCGCGCCAATATCAAAGGGTTCGCCTTCGAGTACATGACGAACGGGCGCGCCATCGTCCTCGGCGATCCGGGGCCGTGGCTCTGCGCGGGGATGACAGGCGGGGTCGTCTATCAGCATCTCGTCCCGGAGATGGGTCTCGATCGCGCGGCGATTGACCGGCGGATGGCGAAGGGCGCGAAGATCACAATGGCCGATCTCACGGAGGGCGACGCCCGCGCGGTCGTCGGTCTGCTGACGCGCTACGCGGAGCGCCTGGCAACCAGTGGCCAGCATGAGGCAGCAGATCGTGTTCGCGCCATGCTCATGAACCCAATGACCGATTTCATCAAGGTCGTGCCGGAATCGCAGCAGGTTGATCCGTCCATCTCCACGGAATAGCGGATTGACACCGAAGGGCTGACGATGGTGCAATCGGGATGATGAGAAGCAGCGACGATAAGGATGTTCCCATCGTCGTTTGCGATTTGGGGGAATGATGGCGCAAGACGGGACAGGGCGGCGGATGAAGATTGGCGCGTTCTCGCGGACGGGCGAGCGAACGCTGAACGGGCAGCGCGTGCGATTCAATGACATTAAGGAGTTGGCGGTAGCCGCCGAGGCGGTCGGTTTCGACTCCTTCTGGCTCCCGGATCACTTCATCTATCACCCCCACGAACCGGACCAGCTCGGCTGCTGGGAAGTGTTCACCTTTCTGAGCGCCCTTGCCAGCGTCACTTCGACGATCGCGCTCGGGCCGTTCGTTGCGGCGACCTCGTTTCGCAATCCGGCGCTCCTCGCCAAGATGGCGGACGCGCTGGACGAGATCGCGGGCGCGCGCTTCATCCTCGGCCTCGGTGCGGGTAATTGGGAGCCGGAGCACACCGCATTCGGCTATCCGTTCGATCATCGCGCCGGGCGGTTCGAGGACGCGATGCAGATCATCACCCCACTCTTGCGCGAGGGAGCGGTAGATTTCCACGGGAAGTATTACGAGGCAACCGATTGTACCCTGCGCCCGCGTGGCCCATCCCCATCCGGCCCGCCGATCTGGGTCGGCGCGAAAGGCGAGCGGATGCTGCGGATCATCGCCCGGCACGCGGATGCCTACAACGCCATCTGGCCCATCAATCCGGCGCAGGTGACAGAGCGGTGGGAGATGATGGTTGCCGCCTGCAAGGAAGTCGGGCGGGACCCCGCAACGCTCGAACTGACCGCAGGCACGTTCGTCCACCTCCCCGAAGATGGCCAGCCCGCCGACGATGACCGGGCGATCTGCGGTACCCATGAAGAAATCGCGGCGCAGTTGCAGGCATTCGCGGCTGTCGGCGTGCGGCACCTCATTGTGGACTTCCGCCCTGACATCAGCGTGCGGACCATTGAGGAGTTCGGGCGCGTCCTGGCGCTCATGCAGGAGGATGATGCGGTCCGCACCGCACCGCCTGGGCAACGGTAAACGTATCGCAGGGCGAGGCTCATCCCAACTGCCCGAATGTGTCGCCCATGTCAACGAGGACTGGGAGTGTGCTACTCGTTAGTATGCTTCGAGGTAGTGGTCAATCTCCCACTGGCTGATGCACATGCGGTAATCGTGCCACTGCTGGCGCAATGCCGCGACGTAGCGCTCGTACACGTGGTCGCCGAGCGCCTCGCGGATGACGGGGTCGAGTTCCAACTCGGTGATCGCCTCACCCAATGTCATCGGCAATGTACTGACATTGCGGGAACGCAATTCCTCGTCGGAGACGCTATAGAGGCTCTCCTCGAACGGTTCCGGCAGCGAGAGGTTCCGTTCGATGCCGTCCAGCCCAGCGGCAAGCATCACGGCGAAGGCGAGATAGGGGTTCGCAGCGGGGTCCGGGCAGCGTAGTTCGATCTGGCCGGCGTGTTGCGGCCCGGTGTCCGACGGGACACGAATCAGCGCGTCGTGGTTGACGCGCGCCCAGATCAGGAAGACGGGCGCTTCATGCCCTGGCACGAACCGACGATATGAATTCACCAGTGGCGAAAGGACCGCCGACATGCCACGCGCGTGCGCCAACTGCCCGGCCATGAAAGCGCGCGCCGTCTCCGAGAGGCCATACGGATCAGATGCGTCGGTGAAGACGCTCAGGCCCGAATCGAGGCGATCGAGGCGTTGGTGAATATGCATTCCCGATCCATTGAGGCCGGCAATTGGCTTCGGCATAAACGTCGCGTGCAGGTTCCGGCGGGCCGCGACCGCCTTCATCGCCGTGCGGAAGGTGATGAGGCCATCCGCAGTGCGCAGTGCGCCATCCGTCGGAAAGTCAATTTCATATTGCCCGACCGATACCTCATGGTGGTACGCCTCGGTGCGAATACCCATCTCGCGGATCAGCCGGACGACATCGCGCTGCACCGCCGCCGCCGCCCCACCGGCGGAATCAAAATAGCCGCCACTATCCCCTTCCGGCGGACGAATCCGCTCGCCGTCGCGTCGCAACAGGAAATACTCGACCTCCGGCGCGACCGCGTAGGTGTAGCCAAGCGCGCGCGCCCGGTCGAGTTGGCGCGTCAGGACGGCACGGGGATCACCGAGGAATGGCGCTCCATCCGGGCGATGGATGCCGCAGAGCAACCGCGCGGTGACGCCACCTTCATCAGTCCAGGGCACGATGGCGAACGTCGTGAGGTCCGGGATCAGATACATGTCGCGCTCCGCGACGCGCGTCGTCCCCTCAACCGACGAGCCATCGAACCACATGCCGCGCGCAATCACGGTCGGTAACTGCTCGACCGCGATCGTCACGCTCTTCACCATGCCGAGAATATCCATGAATTGGAGGTCAATGAACTCGACGTTCGCCTCCTGCGCGCGACTGAGCACGGCTGTCGGGGTCATTGTGTTGTCTTGCTGCTCAAGATGCTTTGCGGCCTTGCTCTTGGTCGTCGTTTCCGTCGCTGCCATGTCTGCATACTCCTCTATTTCCCGACAATGGTCTCTGCGTAGAGGTGATTCACGAATCGCCCCTACGGAAGAATGACACTCATCGCGCGGCGCGAATCGGCGGCGCCTCCGGCATTTGTCGCACCTTCAATGCGAGATGCAGAAGCAGTCGGTCGTGCGGGTCCGCGAGGACACGCCCGGTCAATTCCTCGATCCGCCGCAACCGGTAAATCAGGCTGTTCCGGTGGATATAGAGTTGGTTCGCAATTTCCTGCATTCCGCCACCGAGGTCAAGGTATGCCTCCAGCGTCTGGACGAGGCCACCGCCCCGCTTCTCATCGTATGCCAATAACCCGCCGAGCACTTCGTTCGAGAATGCGACCAGATCATCCGATTGCCAGAGCGGATAGAGCAAGCGATAAATGCCCAGATCGCCCGCCGCGCCACTATCCACAACCGTTTGCGGCACGGCGGCGGTCGCGCCGAGCCGTAGCGCGAAATATGCTTGCTGAAACCCCTGCGCGATGCCCCGCCACCCGACTTGCCGGTCACTGATCCCGACGGCGATGCCTGTCAACCCGCTCTCCGCCGCCAACCGTCGGCCCGCTTCGACCACTTTGCGACGCGACGCCTCACCATCCACGACCGGGAAGAGGGCGGCAATGGCGCTCGCCTCGCTGAGTTCCATCACGAACGCGCGCGGCTGCCAACTCGCGACCGCATTTTCGAGCGTGGTGCGAATCACGCCGAGCGATTCCGCATCCGGCGGCGGCGCGGCGAGCAACACGGCGGCGCCACGATGCGGATCGAGGCCGATCGCGCGGCATTCCACCAGCGCCGCCGACTCCGTTTCCAACGTGCCGAGCAGCAGGTTCCGGAGCGACCGCTCCATCTCAGCCGGCGTCAGGCCGAGGGGGCGGACCGCCGGCGCGACCGGACCAACGCGCATGAGGGCGAAGGAGCAGGCATACGCCGTCCGCTCGGCAACGAGGCGATCGGTTTCGGTGAATCCCGCGCGGCCCGCTGTCAACGAGAGGTAGCCTCGCACGCCCTCGGCAGTGCGGACGGGCGTCACGAGCCGCCCATCGCCGTCCGGCGCCTGGACGATCAACGTCCGACCGTGAGCGCGGGCGGCTTGCCGCGCGAGTTCATCCGCGTAGCCGGGCGTCGTATTACCCGCGCGCGCGATTGGCAGGCCGGCCGTGTCGGTGAGCAGGACGCCGCGCCCGGACACCTCCATTGCCGTCGCGAGCAGGGCAGGCAGCGCGTCCGCGCTCGCGCTCATGCTGGTGAGGCGGCGGTCCAGATCGGTGGTTAGCCGGTAGAGGTCGCTGCCTCGCGTCTGAATCAGCGTGTTGAGGTGGCTTTCCAGCGTCGCGTCTACCGCGACATCCGCGACAATCAGCGCGATGTTCTCATGGACATCGCGCGCTGCCAGCGGATGATCCGGCTCAAGGACGATGGCCGACACGCCATTACGCCCCAATTCCGCCATCAGATTCCCGACGTGATCCGCCACATCCGGCCAAATGCGCCGGGGCATCAGGATCAACTCACCGCCATGGAGCGGCCGGAGAAACGGTGGCAGTGGGCGCATCGTCATCGCATAGGTGACATCAACCGCCGTCGCGTCACTGACCGTTGCATGTTCCGCCTCGACCGGCAACCGGACGTGCAGGTGGCTATCGCGACGGCAAAGGTCGCGGATCGCGAGAAACGCAGGGGTGAGCGCGGGCGTCACCCGTATCCACCGGACAGACGATTGTGTAATCGCACAAATTTTCTCCCCAATACTGCGCAACATCACGCAGAATGCCCCTGTACATAGTTTATCGCGTTCAGTGCGTCACACACGCTGTATCATTGCACGAATACGGAGCAAATCTTTCGTTCGCCTGTCTATAGTGCCGTCGGAGCGAGTGCGGCTATGATGCTGATGGAGGGACGCAGGGAGCGTGGTCGCAGCGCTGCCGCTACCGACAAACTCGGATTTCGGCTGGAGTTGCCTCTCCCTTCCGGCACTCTCCAGCCGAGCCGGATCGCCTGCTCCGCGAGATGCTGTCGTGCCTATCCACGATAGTCTGTCGCGGGCAGGCTCTTTTTTGCGCGCGATGCGCGAATTTGCTAGGATGGTTATCGTTTCCGCGCTGTGCGGTGTGAGATTCGTATCTCTGGGAGGTTCCGTACTCGTGCGTTTTCTCATTCAAGCAATCAAGATCGGCGCAATCGTTGTCCTCGCCGGACTGACACTCGTCGGCGCGCGCGCCGCGTATGATTATGCGAAGGGCAGCGCCGCGAAGCCGACCGGGCAAATCGTCACTGTGAACGTCACCAAAAACGAATCCGTCGCTTCCATCGGCAATGACCTGAAAGCGAAGGGGTTGATTACCGACGTCAATATTTTCCGCGCCTATGTCTTTGTCAATCAAAAAGCCAAGTTGTTTCAGGAAGGCGCCTTCACGCTCCAGAAGGGCATGTCGCTCGGACAGATCGTCAATCGTATTTCCGGTTCAGAAGTCGTCATCACCGTGCCTAATGCGGTGAGTGTCCGCATTCCCGAAGGTATCCGCATGGAGCAAATCCCCAGCGTCCTGCGGGATGCGGGCCTCGGCACGGCAGCCGCCGACTTCCTTACTGCGGCGAAGACGGGTACGTGGAACTATGACTTTCTCAAAGATCGGCCCCAGGGCGCCAGTCTTGAAGGGTTCCTCTTTCCCGACACCTATCAATTCACCGTGGATGAGGACGCGAATGCCGTGATCAAAACGATGCTGGATAACTTCCAGACACGCTGGAAGACAGCGATCGACACACAGCCCGCGCCGGTGCGGGGTTCCGCGCCGAATGGACTCAATCCCTATCAAGCGATGATTATCGCCTCGATCGTCGAGCGTGAGGCGGGTTCCGACACGGATCGCGGCGACATCGCTTCCGTCTATTACAATCGTCTGAAGATGACGCCGCCACTGCCTCTCCAGGCCGATCCGACGGTGCAATATGCGGTTGGCAATGAGGCCCAGTGGTGGAAAAAGGACCTCACGCAGAACGATCTCAATACCGCTAACGCCTACAATACCTATCCGAATCCGGCCAACAAGACCGGCGCGTTGCCGCCGACACCGATTTGTAGCCCGAGTCTGAAGTCCATTGTCGCCGCGCTCAACCCGGCAAGCACCGATTACCTCTTCTTTGTCGCGAAGAATGACGGTTCGGGGACGCACGCTTTCGCGAAGACCGACGCGGAACAGGAAGCAAACAAGCGCAAGTATCTGACACCGACGCCGTGATGCCTGTACCAAAACGCGCATTGCTGATCGGTCATCCACTTGGCCACAGCCTCTCGCCCGCATTCCACACTGCCGCCTTCCGTGCTGCCGGGATAGATGCGACGTATCGCCTCGCCGATGTGTTGCCGGAAAATCTTGCTGCCACCGTCGCGGCGTTGCGTGCCGCCGATGTGTACGGCGCAAATGTCACGGTGCCGTACAAGCAAGATGTGCTGCCATTCCTCGACGCGCTCAGCGACGAAGCGACCACCCTCGGTGCGGTCAATACCATCGTGAATGACAATGGAAGGCTGACAGGGCTGAACACCGATGGCCCAGGATTCGCGGCGGACATACGCGCGCAGGGCATCGTCGTTACAGGCCGACCGGTCGTCCTACTCGGTGCGGGCGGCGCTGCCCGCGCCGTCGCCGCTGCGCTCGTCGGCATGGCTGTCGGGCGACTCATGATCGCGAACCGCACGCCGGAGCGCGCGTCTGCCATTCAACGCCAGTATCCGGCAATTGCCACGGCAACGGGGATCACCGACCACGAACTTACCGACATCCTGCCTGATGTCGCGTTGCTTATCAATGCCACGTCCGTTGGCTTGCACGGCGATGAGATCCCCATCGCTGCCGAACTGCTCGCTCGCCTGCCGCCGACGGCAACCGTCTATGATCTCATCTACCGCCCGACGGCGCTCCTTCGCGCCGCGCGGCAGCGAGACCTGCGCGCCGTGGACGGCCTCGGCATGCTGATCCATCAGGGCGCACTGGCGTGGGAGGCATGGACAGGCCGGGCCGCGCCGCTCGACGTGATGTGGCAAGCGGCACGAGGGGCGCGAAGCACGTAATTGGGTGGGCGCGATGCTTACTATAAGAAACTGTTATCTTCCCACTCTTGTTCGCTTTCAGTTCACCCAAACCGTGCGATACTGCTCGTCGTCAACGGTCATGCATCATCCAACATGGAGCGTCGCTCTCCGTTCGTTCGGCATGGCAAGGTGTCCTCGTATGGCTCTCAATGCTCCGCATCTGTCCGAAACCCAGCCGTCTTTGGTCGGGCGCGATCGTGAATGGAACGTCCTCACCGACCTCTTCGCCACGCTGCGGCGCAGGCGGGGGCGGCTCGCGCTCATCACCGGCGAAGCGGGCATCGGCAAAACCGCGCTCGCTGATCTCCTCAGCCATGAGGCGGAAGCCCAGAACGCTCGCGTTCTGGTTGGCCGCTGCTACGATCGTACTGAGACGCCTCCCTACGGCCTCTGGGCCGACCTCTTCGCCCACTACCGGCCTGCCGACGGCGACCCTCCTCTGCCACCTGCCTTCGCCCGCCCTAACGCTCTCGACGCCGTAACGAGCCGGGCGATGCTCTTCGATCACGTACTCGACTTTATGCGCGCCACTGCAACCCGCTATCCTCTCGTGCTCATCCTCGACGACATCCACTGGAGCGATCCCGCCGGCCTCGATCTCCTGCGCGTCCTTGCCCGCGCCTGTGCCACAGCGCCGACGCTGATCATCGCTACCTACCGTGCCGACGAGGTGGGATACGATCATCCCCTCTCCTCGCTCCTCCCCTTGCTCGTTCGTGAGACCGACGCCGTCCGTCTTGCTCTGCGCCCGCTGGACAGGGGGGCGGTGCGTGCATATGTGGCAGAGCGCTACACGCTGCGGGCGGAGGCTGCCACCGTCCTCGCTGGCTATCTTGCCGAGCGATCGGAAGGAAACCCGCTCTTTATGACCGAGTTGCTGCGCGCCCTGGAGGAGGAGGGGGTGCTGTGGCGAGCGGCGAGCGGATGGGAACTGGGAGCACTGCCACGGGGTGGTGTGCCGCCGCTCTTGCGGCAAGTCATCGAGGCGCGGGTGGAGCGGTTGGGGGATGCGGGGCGCGGTCTGCTGGCAATGGCGGCGGTGATTGGGCAGGTGGCGCCGCTGGCGCTGTGGCAGCAAGTGAGCGGGGTGGCGGAAGAGACGCTGCTGAGGCTGGTTGAGCGAGCAGTGGCGGCGCGCGTGGTGGTGGAGACAGCGGACGGGATGGGAGTGACATTCGTCCACGCGCTGATCCGTGAGGCGCTGTATGAGCGAACGCCGGCAACACGGCGGCGGGCCTGGCATCGGGTGATCGGGGAGGCATTGATCGCTACGCATGCATCCGACCCCGACGCGATCGCCTATCACTTGTCCCAGGCGGGCGATGTGCGGGCCGTGGATTGGCTCATCCGCGCCGGCGATCGCGCCAGTCGTGCCTTCGCGTATCAAACCGCGACCACGCGCTTCACCGACGCGCTTGCGCTGATCGGCGACCTTCCTGACCGCGCTATCATCCGCTGCGAACTGCGTATCCGGCTCGCGCGCCTCTTGCGCATCGCCGACACCGCGCGGGCCATCCAGTACGAGGAGGAGGCGCTCCATCTCGCGACGCAAACGCACGACGCGGTTCTCCAGGCGGTGATCCAGTTCCGCCTCGGCTACCTGCTCAGTTACGTCGGGCAGCGGCAGCGCGGTCTCGCGCTCCAGTTGGTGGGCCTCGCGGCATTGGACGCACTGCCTCCGAGCGCAATGGCGCGCATCGCCCCGCTTGAATTCATCTGCACCGATTTCACCAGCCGACATGGTTCAGTCGCGCAGCGGCTCGTCCAGATCGGGCGAATCCGTGATGCCGAGGGCCACGCGGAGCAGGCACTGGCAGCAGTCGGCGGGTCGCTCAATCGCTACTCGGAAGATGCCTGGATGGCGCTAGCAATCGTTGATCGGGAGATGGGCCGACCGGCGGACGGGTGGCGGCGCTCCCGGGAGATGTACACCATCTTCCGAGAACGAGGCGAGCACGACATCGCCGTCTGGCTGGTGGGCAGTCCCTTGATCTGGGCGGCGCTCGTCTATCGGACGGATGACGGACCGAATATCCGGGAGATGCGCGCCCTACTGGATGCGCGCGCCCCACAAACCGGCGAACTCTTCGCAACGCTGCCGATGCGGCTGCTACATCTGCCGGTGTTGTATGTCGAGGGAGCGTGGACGGAGGCGGAGGAGATCATCGCGGCGGTGCGCCGCAGCCCATTCGCGCGTCATACCTACACGCACGGCGCGTGGCTTGTGCATACCTTGATTGCCGTCGCGCGGGGCGAGACCGATGTCGCGTGGGCGATGATTCACGGGGAGTTCCCTGCGGGGGCGACAACCGAACCGGGCGATCACCGCTACGATGTCGGCCTCTTCTATCAGCGGATTGCCGCGATGCTTGCCCTCGACACGGGTGATCGTCCTGAGGCACGGGAATGGCTGGAGATGCAGGACCGATGGCTGGCATGGAGCGGTGCGCTGCTCGGCAAGGCGGATGCGCATCTCCTCTGGGCGCGCTATCATCGCGCCAGTGGCGACGACGGGAAGGCAGAAGAAGAGGCCCGGCACGCACTGGCGCAAGCGACCGAGCCGCGTCAACCCCTCATCCTGATCGCTGCATATCGTCTCTTAGGCGAACTGGAGACCGCTGCCGGGCGGTATGCCGACGCGGACGGGCATCTGGACACGGCGCTGTCACTCGCGGATCGGTGCAGCGCGCCGTATGAGCGGGCGCTGACGCTGCTCGCGCAGGCTGAACTGCGCGCCGCGATGGGCGAGAAGGCACCTGCAAATGGGCAATTGGCAGAGATGCAGGCAATCTGTACGCCACTCGGCGCGCGACCCGCGTTGCTGCGCGCCGCGACATTGACGGCACGCCTGACGCCACACCGGGCGGGCGCGGCCACATCGCACCCGGATCGCCTGACCGAGCGCGAAGTCGCGGTGCTGCGGCTGCTCGCCGGAGGCCAGAGCAACCGCGCGATCGGTGACACACTCGGCATCACGACGCGCACCGCCGAGCGGCACATCAGCAACATCTACAGCAAGATCGGTGTCTCCGGTCGGGCTGAGGCGGCTGCCTATGCCATCCGGCAGGGTCTCCTCTGAGTACGTGCGCAATTACCGACGTTTCCAAAGGATAGTGATTGCGCGATTGCCCCGACCATCTACGTAGTTTACCGAATGCGCGCCATCGCACCCATACCGTATGCTCGATTAGTCGGGTTTTCGCCGGATGCCATGCATGACTGATCGGGTACCCGGCGGACTCCTGATACCCTTTCACGAGAGAGGTGGCGTGATGCCCTGCCTATGGGCGATTCACAAATCGCCCTCCCCGGAAGACTGGCAGCGCGAATGGCATGGCGCATCTCTCGTGAAACGCATCGCGCGCGGACGTTCATGAAAGGAACCGACATGACCCCTCATGCATTGGCGTTCGCTCCTGCGTCCAACTACCGGCGTCTGCTCTGGCTAGCGCTGGAGGCCATGCTGCTCCCGCTGCTCCTCGCCGTGCTACCGTCCATCGTCCAGCGAGAACAAGCGGCGTTGACTGTGCCAAGATACACGACGGCACAGGAT
>JALYUS010000012.1 GCA_030853625.1 Chloroflexota bacterium | reverse complement strand
CATCCGCGTTGCGATCGGCGACTTCCGGCGTCGTCGAGCGAAGTTTGGAGAGGTCTTCGATCTCCAGGATACGGCAGATCGTCGCTTCATCGAAGCGCGCCGCGATCAGCCAGGAACGGACGACCGCACAGTTGGTCGGATCGTCGAGCCGGAGGGGAAAGGCATCCGCTACCGCTACTGGGCGGCTGATCGCTGTCGGCGCGTCGCTCATCCTCTGTTGCCTTCCTTCACGCGCTGTATCGCACGGCTATTCGGATCGCGGAGCGGTGCGTTACAGGAACCATAGCATGTGTGTGAAGAGATCGGCAAGGCAATACGCACAACGATTTTTAGTCGGCGGCGATCATTCCCTCGGTCATCGGCGTCCGCGCTTCGGCGCGCTCTTTGCGCGCGAGGATGAGAAGCGACGAACCGAAGGGGAGGCGCGGCGCGCGATGGAGAAGGCGCCGTTCGAGGCGCGCGATACCGAGGAGCGTGCGGTTGATCGGCGCGGCGGGCGGCGTGATGTCGGAGTGCGCCGTCGCGGCATCGAGCGGCTTCCGTCGGGAAAAGCGTCGCACAAGCCAGATGGCAGGCGCGAGCGCCATATTCCAGTAGGAGCAGCGCTCGACATGGAAGCCGTGTGCCTCGACGAGCGCGCGCGCCTCCCTGGTCGTGTAGCGCCGCGCGGTGCGGACGGCGACATCATGCTCCCCCGCCAGCGATGAAAACGCGGGCAGGTTGATGAGGAGTCGCCCGCCCGGTCGGAGCGCGCGATACAATTCCGCGAGTGCGGCGGCTTCGATAGCCACGCCCACATCGGAGAGCACATCGAGGGAGACTGCCACATCGAATGTTTCATTGGCGAACGGCAGTGTGATCAGTGAACCGTGTACCACGAGGCAATTGCGCCGCGTGCGGGCGATGCGGACGGCATGCGGCGCGAGGTCTATCCCGATCGCCGTTCCATACGACGCCAGCCGTTCGAGCATTCCCCCCGTGCCGCACCCGGCGTCGAGCATCGTCAAGACGGCGCGCGGCATCGTGTCGGTGAGACGGAGCCAGTCCAGGACATATTCGCGGAGCGCGACGTACCACCAGAGGACCGTCTCACTCGCGAACATCGCGTCGTGTTCATCGGTGCGCCACGCGCTCACTGTTGATCCGATGGCACGAGGCGGACGGTTTTTGTGGCGCGTTTGGCGATTTCCGCCGCATCGGTCCCCATCGGATGATAGCGCACGCGCGACCACGGTAGCGCTTGATCGCGGTAATGCTTCGACCGTGCATTGCCGGACTCGCCGACCGTATTGCACGCGAGGGCATGCGTATCCTTTGATGGATCGCTGAGATCAACGAGCAGACGATACGAGGCGCCACTAATCACCGCGAAGGGATCGGCAAGCGTCCAGTACTGGCAGTTGAGGGTGTTGCAGTCGCCGCCGACCGGGATCGGGCCGACATTGAGCAAGCGAGCGAGCGGCTTTGCGCCCTGCGTAATGGGGTGCGTGAAGGTGACGGTATGCACCGCGCCCCATTCCCATTCTGCCGGATACGGGCTGATCTGTACGGTAAGCCACGTGACCGCCTCCGCGAAGGCGGCGATCAGTTCGGCCTCGCGCGTCGTCCCAGTGAACCAGCCGAGATCGTCGCTCTGGCACAAGCGATCCGGCAGCGCCCAGTGGAACTCGCCGAGAAACTTGGTCATCGCGTCCTTCGTCAGTGCCGGCGAGAGCCGCGCTCGGAAGACGCGACGCATCCAGTTGTTGTAGGTCGTCTCCCAGATCGCCGCGCCGGGGCTATCTACTTCCGCGAAGCCATCCCAGGCGCGTAGCAATTCGAGCGCCGCATACTCCTCGGCGGTCCAGGTGCGGGCCGCATTGTCGAGGACGGCGAGGA
This sequence comes from Chloroflexota bacterium, assembly GCA_030853625.1. Taxonomy (GTDB): domain Bacteria; phylum Chloroflexota; class Chloroflexia; order Thermomicrobiales; family JALYUS01; genus JALYUS01. Next base: position 2,402 of record JALYUS010000012.1, on the reverse strand, counting down.
GCGCGGGGCGGAGCGATTCGGCGTGCAGCACGTAGACATCCGCCTGCATCCGTCGCATGTCTTCCATCGTCAGCCCATCACGCCCATCGAGCATTTGCCGGATGCGACGGACGCGAAAGGGCGAGGCATAAACGCCCGGCAGCGGATACGGGTAATCATCCGCCTGAATTTGTGTGTTCGCCGTGGCGATGAAACCCTCCGGCGGATCGGCGATCGCGGGTAATGCATCGAAAGGCACGAAGCCCTGCCACTCATATGCGCCCGTCCACCCCGGCACCGGGCGGATGCCGCACCCCGGCGGCCGGATTGGCGCGTGCCCGACAAATTGATAGCCGATGTGATTATCCACATCCGCAAAGACGAGATTGAGGGCCGGGACAGCGATGTTCGCGCATGCGGCGCGGAACTCGTCCGCCGAGCGGGCGCGCATCATCGTCAGCAGACCGGTCATCTCGTCCGCGCCCTCCTGCCCGACCCACTTGAGGGCGAGCGCGCGCGTCTCATCCTTCGCCTCACCCAGCCCCGTGACAATTGGGCCGTGGCGCGTGAGGCGCGTCTCGTGCGACTCGGCATCCCGCTGCCCTTTGATCGGGATGCCATCCACAACACGATCCATCATCGCCCAGCCCGCTTCGGTGCGATAGCGAAGCGAGTTTTCGGGATCAATCTGCTCGACGTAGAGATCGGTCTGCACATGCATCGTCGCGGTGATGCCCCAGGCGACATGATCGTTGTGGCCGATGGCGACGCCAGGGACGCCGGGGATCGTTGCACCGGCGGCATTGACGCCCGGCGCGGTCAGGTGGCACTCGTACCAGACCGAGGGGATCGCATAGCCGAGGTGCGGATCGTTCGCGAGCAGCGGCTTCCCCGTCGCGGTGTGTGCGCCGGAGACTGCCCAGTTGTTGCTGCCGGGAATCGTGGAGGTGATCCCCGCGACGCGCGTCAATGTCTCATTCACCGTGTTCAGTTGCGCGCGGAAGGCTGCGTACGCGGCGGACGAGACGACCGGATCACCGGCGGTGCGCGAGCGATCCTCGTTGAAGAGCAGGGAAGCCCACTGCTCACCGATTGCGTCGCTGATCCGGTCGCGAAGCAGCAGTTTCTCGATGAATCCGTCCAGCGTCCAGCCCATGATCTTCAGAACACCCATCGAGGCGGCGGCATCCCAGGCCAGGGGCGCATAGCGACCAGCAACGAACTCCGCGCCGAGGAGCGACCCTTTCTGTTTGATGTAGGCATTGACCCCGGCGGCATAGCGATCGAGGGCCATCTTTGTCTCGCCGGTCAGCCGGGCCGCTTCCGCCTCCGATGCGCGTCGGATGCCGAGGGTGAGCATGAATTTGTCCACATCGAGCGCCTGCGTGCCAACGATCGCCGCGAGCCGCCCAAACGCTGCCCGGTGCAGGATGTCGAGGTGCCAGAGCCGGTCTTCCGCAGTTGCGTAGCCCAGGCCGAACATCAGGTCGGCAATACTGTTCGCGCGGATATGCGGGATGCCCCGCAGATCGCGCGCGATCTCGATCGGTTCGGCGGGGCCTGGCAGGGCGATGACGCGCTCGAAATCGCCGCGTGATCGCTGCAATCGCCGCAGCGCCGCAGCGCCGACGATCACGCCCGCACCGACAAGCAATTGTTTCCTGTTTGGCACGCTCTTCCTCTCACTCGCCGTGTCGCGTTACAGGCGCCTACCACGCCGATGCTCCCGCGCCTGGATCAAGCGTACCGTGTGCGGTCGCACGCGGCAAGTCACAAGCACAACTGCTGGCACAAATGTCGTTGCGCAGCCACTACGGGTATGCTACACTGCAAAGGGCGCATGCATACGTACACCGTAGCACGCACGAGTGAGTTCCCCAACGTTGTCAGTCAGATAGAGGAGTTTTCCACGTGGCGGATGTCAAGTGGCTGGGCAATACATGTTTTCGCATCAAGAGCCGCGAGGCGACGGTGCTGATGGACCCGCTCGCACGGGCGGGGGGCGTCTCCATGCCGAAGCAGAAGGCGGACATCGTCACACTCTCCGTGCGTGGCCCCGCCAGCGCCCTCGCAAACGTCGAGGGTGACTATACGCTCATTGACGGGCCGGGTGAATATGAAGTGCAGGATGTTTTCCTCTCCGGTATCCGCACACGACGCAACGGCGGCGCCGCGCAAAAGGAGTTTAACACCGTCTATCTCGTCGAAATGGACGAGATGATTTTTTGCCACCTCGGCAACCTCAGCACATCGCTAACTGAGGCGCAGGTCGAGGCAATGGGCGATGTGGATGTTCTCTTCGTCCCAATTGGGGGCGAGGAGAGCCTCTCCCCCGCCGGCGCGACCGAGGTGATTGGCCAGATCGAGCCGCGCCTCGTCATTCCGATGCGCTATCGGATCGGCGACGAGGCGGGCAAGCGCGC
>JALYUS010000001.1 GCA_030853625.1 Chloroflexota bacterium | reverse complement strand
TGATCTCCAATGCCGCCGCAATGCGAGCGAGATTCTTGAACGCAGGATTCCGCTTTCCTCGCTCGATGCCCGCGAGATAGACAGGATGAATGCCCGCCTTCTCAGCGAGCGCTTCCTGTGTCCAGCCATGCGCTCTCCGCAACTGTCGAATACGGAGACCGAGTTGTTCCGCGTCCACTACGTTCCTTCCTTCGCGCTCTTCCGGGCGCCCGCTGGGCAGATTCGTGGTTCATACGATTCTATTTCGCCGTACGGCCATGGCGGGCGCGGAGCATGCCGACGCAGATGCCCGCGCCGTAGATGAGGCGGAAGAGCGGTAGGGCGCGTTCGCCGGGGCGGACGAGGGCGCGCCAGCCTTTGCCACGCGGGTTGAACGGGCAGTAACGCCAGAACTCATGCGACGTCTGCGGCACGGCGTTGCTCGCGCCAATCCAACGGGCCTGCCCATAGATTTCGGATAGCCGCGCCGGATTGGTGTGGTAGCAGACCGCTCCGGGCGCGACGACAGCCAGCGTGCCGAGCCGCTCCGCCAGCGAGAGGTCGTCGTCGTAGCCACCGGCGAGGAAGCCGCCTGCCGCAAGAAAGGCATTGCGGCGGACGGCGCGAAAGACCGCTTGCCAATTGGGATAGTCGTCCGGCAGTTTGCGGGTGATCGGCAGGCGCTGGTTGATATTCCACATGCGCGCCCATCGCTCCTGCGGGTTAGCGACGTACTCCGTCGCGTGGAATGCGCCGATGGCCTCACCCCGCGCGATCGGCGCGGCGAGGTGAGCGAGGAAGTCACGCGCGAAGCGCATATCCGCATCGAGAAAGCAGAGTACGTCGCCCGTCGCGATGTTCGCTCCCCGGTTCCGCGCCGCGCCGCTCCCTTCGTGTGATTGTTCGAGCAGCATCACGCCGCCGAAGCCGCGCGCGATCGCCCGCGTGCCGTCGGTCGAGCCGTCGTCCACGACGATGATCTCATGTGGGCGGTGCGTTTGATCGAGCAGTGAGCCGAGGCAGCGGGCGATCACGCGCGCCTCGTTATAGGCAGGAATGACGACGGAGACCGTCGGCAGTCGTAACGATTCCATACGGCACAGTATACTCATCGCAGGGAAAGGAGCACGATGGAAACGAAGGCAGCAATCATGGTCCACGATGGTGCGGGCGACAGAGCGGTGCGGTCATTCCTCGATGCGGAATGGAACGCGATTGATCCTGCGCCGTGGACGGAGAGAAAGTGCGTCATTACGGCGGAACGGAATGGCACGCTGATCGGGGTTGCGACATGCAGTATTGATGCAGGAGTCGCACATCTGGGCGAACTGATGGTGACGGAGAAAGAACGGCACACCGGCATCGGCGCACATCTCCTTGCGGCGTTCGAGGAATGGGCGGTCACGCATGGCGCGCATACACTCTCCCTGGATACGCGGCATCACGGCCCCGCGCAACGCTTCTACGAGCGGCACGGCTGGCGCGTCGGGTATGTGATGGAGAATCATTACCTGCACAACGATTATGCGGGGATGGTCAAGGAGCCGGGGCGGCCCACCCCAGCCCCCGATTAACGCATTGTGGAGGGCAGGAGGCCGAGTTCGCCCCGGTATTTCGCGACGGTTCGCCGCGCAATCTGGATGCCGAGTTCCTTTAGTTTGTCGCAGATTTCGTCGTCTGTGAGCGGATGCTCTTCGCGATCCACCAATTCCTTGATGACATCCTTCACGCCGAGTGAGGCGGTGAAGAAGTCGGAGAAGGGGATGACGCGACGCTCAGGGAGGAGGACGTATTTGTTTGCCGTCGCGCGGCTGACAGTGGACTCATGGACGCCGAGCGCCTGCGCGACCGCCGCGCGCGTTAGCGGCTTCAACTCGCGCACGCCATAGCGGAGGAAATCGGTCTGCTCCTCGACGACATACTGCGCGACTTGCTGCAACATCGCGCCGCGCTGCCGGACACCATGGAGAAAGAGCCGGGCACGCGCCACACTCTCGCGGATATGCTCGCGCTCCTGCTCGGAAAGCCCGGCGAGCATCCCGCGATCCGAGGCGATGGCGGAGTACGTTTCGTTGATACGCAGCCGGTTCGATCCGCTCTCCGGCACGATGGCGACCAGTTCGCCGTCCGCGTCTTCGCGGATCAGGACATCGGGCGTGAGAAAGCCGGTCACAGAAGTCTTCCGGCCGGCGCGTGTGGAGGGATTCTGGAGCGGGTGCGGCGTGAGATGGGAGCGGATAAAGGCGCGGGCTTCCTCGACCATCTCCGTCGCGACGCCGAGCGTACCGGCAATATGCGCGAATCGCCCGGCGGCAAGGTCGGGAAGATGATCCGCGATGATCTGCTCGACCGTTTCCGGGATCGTCATGCCGCCCTCGCGCAATCCACGCAGTTGTAGCAGGAATGACTCGCGGTAATCGCGCGCCGCGACACCGACGGGAACGATACTCTGCACGACCTGAAGGACAGCGAGCGCCATCCCCTCGTCGCATTCACAGGCGAGCGCGGTTTCCGCGAGCGTTGTATCGAGGATGCCGCGCTCGTTGATATGGACGATCAGGAAGGCCGCGATGCGGATCTGGTCTTCGGGAAGCATCGTCCCCGCATCGGCCAGCCATTGCCGCCGGAGGTCTTCCTCGGAGGCGACGGCGGTGAATGGGTCGTAGGCGTCATCATCACCGTCGGTGCGGCGGGGCGAGGCGGTATACCACTGATCGGCATACTCTTCGTAGCTCTCGCGCATTGGCGCTTCCTGCGGGCGGCTATGGCACATCGCGCACCACCCGTTATGGAGCGCCTCGCCGCAAATCGGACACTGACGCGTTTCATCACCGACGGGGGAATCGAAATCAAGTTCGAGCGCGGGGTTCTTCATGATCTCCGCGCGCATCGCCGCCTGGAGTTCGGCACGCGAGAGGAGCAGGACTTGATTTGCTTCAATGAGGACGGGAGAAATCCATTGACGTTGATCGTGCGCGAAATCCATCGAATGGTTTAAACCCGCCATCAGCCCCTGCTCCCTCTTAACATCCGGTGTGAAGTTGGTCGCCGTACGGAGTACACCGCAAAAAACAGTATAGCAGAAACTGTGCCAACGCAGATTCCTTGCTATAGTTATCCTGGTGCCGGTCGTGCGAGTGCAATCAATCCGAATTACGGCGGTGGGTGAGCCGCGTGGATCAGGTCGAAGCGGCGCTCTGCTGCGGTTTGCTCAATCGTTCCTCAACCGTTGCCAACAGTTCAAACAGGTTGAACGGCTTTCGCATATAGGTAAGGCCCCGGCGCTGGAATTCCGCGCGCTTGTCATTCGCGGTAATAAAGAGCACCGGCGTATGCCGCGTTCGCGCATTCTGACGCATCGTGTCAAATACTTCGAGACCGTTCGCGCCGGGAAGTTGATAATCGAGGATCAGGAGGTCAACCGATCGCTTGGCAAGAAAACGGATGGCGTCACGCCCGTTGTGTACTATGAACGAGCGTGCGTTCGTTTCTTCCGCCAACACGTCCGCAATCAGGGCCGCGATGGATTCGTCATCCTCGACAATTAAGACCGATGCCGGAGCGTTCATAGATATTATCACCAAATTTTCATCACACAGACGGTTCATCACAGCGCGGAGACGCTTGGATCGCGTCTACATCTGTCAATACCGCTAGGCAAGAGTAATGCCATGACCCTACGTTCCGACGCTTCCGATCAAAATTATATGACCGATACTATTGTCTGGCGACCGCGCTCTATCCCGTTATCGGGAAACAGCGGTCACATACATATCAGTCAGTCGCAGTTGACAGCATGGGTGGCCAAGCCGTAAGGTTGCGCCGTTCTCAGACTATTTCTC
>JALYUS010000807.1 GCA_030853625.1 Chloroflexota bacterium | reverse complement strand
GAAGCGGACGAAACGTTCATCGGCGGCAAAGAGAAGAACAAGCACAAGGACAAGAAACTGAACGCCGGTCGTGGCACCGTGGGTAAGGCGGTCGTGATGGGCCTTTTAGAACGCCACACGGGTGAGGCGCGCACGAAACACGTACGGGACACGACGCAGAAAACGCTCCATGAGGAAGTACGCGCCAACGTGGAAGAAGGCTCGGCACTCTACACGGACACGCACGGTGGCTACGTGGGGCTAGAAGCCAATTATATTCACGAGACGGTGAATCACCTTGAGGAGTATGTGCGCGGGGCGGTTCACACGAACAGTCTTGAGAATTACTGGACGCTCTTCAAGCGGTGCTACGGCGGGACGTGGACGCATCTCTCGGACGATCACCTTCACCGCTATCTTGTCGAGCAGGAATACCGCTTCAACACTCGCGAAGGCGAAGACGGCGGGCGGTTCATCGGGGCCGTTGTGCAGACACCGGGGAAGCGGCTCACGTATAAGGAACTCATTGGCAGATAAGCAGGCGATGTATGCGACGATTACGGATCTGGTGGACAGTCGCATCCTACGGGGCTATGCTCATGAGGTCGCAGAAGCGGAACAATAGAGGGTTTGGGGGAAGAAATGCATGTAGATTGGGCGATATTCGCCGCGAAGATAGACTCGAACCCGGATGGGACGGTGAACGTGTACAGCATGGGCACCCCAACGGTGGCATTCCTTTCGATGCCCGCAACTATCCCCGCCCTCACCTTTTTCGTCATGTGCATGTTTGCAGACTCGGATCAGGGTTCATCCTATCCGTTGCAGGCAACACTGATCGGAACGGATGGGAAGCCGATGATCTCCCAAGAGGTGCGCGTTCAACGCGAGGATAAGGGCGCGGGAAAACTGTTGCCCTTTACGTTCACGAATATCGCTGTCGTACGGATCGGAACGTATCGCGCACGATTCGAAGCAGGTGGACAGCGGCGCGAATGGCCGTTCCACGTCGCAATCCGATCAGGGGATGAGAGCAATCCATCTCAACCCTATCCACTGGAGAATATGTCACCGGAGAAGCAAAGCTGATACGCGGCTTTCGGTCTTGCTGATTGTCGTACATGACGATTCCTTTGTTAACGCCTTCGCGCCCATGCAAAAGGGCGGCACGATTGCCGCCCCCACGTCTCACACCGCCGGGTGCGTCAAATGGATTAGTGCCTTTTCAACGGGGTCGACCCTTATGTGTACATCGCGGCGCCACCGTCGCGTCGCGGATCAGACGCGCCAATCCAATTCCCGTTTTCCGCGACGATCAGTTGGATGCGCCCCTGCAACGAATCATAGGCGAACGGGCGGGGCTTGAGGCGATGGCCGCGCGCTTCGAGGGCGCGCCCGATCGCGGCGGGCAGCCGCGTCTCGGTCAGCACCGGGCCGCCCTCGCAGTGGATACGCGGCGCGGAGACCGCTTCGAGCGGCGTCATGCCGAAATCGAGGCAGTTGACGATCACCTGCGCGATCGCGTTGACGATGGCGTTCGAGCCGGGGCTGCCGAGGATAATCGCCGGTCGTCCGTCACGCAGGACGATCGTCGGCGCCATCGGCGTGATGCGCGGCTTCCCCGGCGCGATGGAGCGCGGGCGACCGGGCAGCGGATCGAACGTACTCATGCCGTTGTTGTACTGGAAACCGAGGCCAGACGTCACGACACCGGAACCCATCGAAAGCGTATGCGTGAGGGCGACGGCGTTCCCATCGCGATCCGCCACCGAGAGATGTGTCGTGCCGGGTACGGCAGTCGCTTCTTTCGATGGGACACTCGTTTCTGCAATTCGGGCGCGCAACTCCGCCGCATGCCGCTTGCTGACCAGTTCGTCCATCATGTGGTCGCCGTCGCCCGACATGTGATCCCGCTCGGAGAAAGCGAGTTGCATCGCGGAGGCGAGCAGATACAGGTATTCCGCGCTGTTGTGACCCAGTTCCGCAACGGGGAACCCTTCGAGGATGTTGAGGATTTGCAGCGCCGTCGCGCCACCGAGCGGGCTGGTCGAGACGGTCAGGCCGCGATA
>JALYUS010000801.1 GCA_030853625.1 Chloroflexota bacterium | reverse complement strand
CAAAGACGATCGTCTGATGCTCCGGGGCGATGCCGATGCCGGTATCATGGACGATGATCGCGATACGTTCCGGCCCCGTGCGGCTGGCTGTGAGAGTGATTGTCCCTCCGGGCGGGGTGAATTTGTGCGCGTTCGAGAGGAGATTGAGTAGCACCTGACGCAGCCGGTCCCGATCCGCGATCACATCCGGCAAATCATCGGGGAGTGTGAGGGAGAAGCGCTGTTCCTTAGTCGCAATCAAGGGTGCGAGCATCCGCTCGATCGCCGCGACTTCCGGGGCGAGGGGGAAGGCGACGCGGTCGAGTATCTGGTGGCCCGCCTCGACCCGCGCGACATCGAGGATATTGTTGACCATCATGAGCAGATGCTTGCCGCTCTCCAGAATATCCTGATACGCCACTTCCTGCTCGTCCTCGGTGAGGATGACCCGGTCGGCGAGTAGTTGGGCGAAGCCGATAATCGCATTGAGGGGCGTGCGCAGTTCATGGCTGACATTGGCGAGGAAGGCGCTCTTGTGCCGGTTGGCGGCGACGAGCGCGGCGTTCTGCTCCTGCAATTGCGCGGTGAAGATCGTTCGTTCCATGCTCGCGGCGGCCTGCCGTGCGAAAAGTTGCCCGCGCGCGAATTCCTCATCTGTGTACGGCGCCATATTCCGTCGGATGAAGGTTAGCGCGCCCGTGGCCCGGCCCGCGACGATCAAGGGGAGCACCATGATGTGCTCGCGCATCGAGACATGATCCTCCTCAAAGAAGAAGACCGACCGTGGGTCGTTCTGGGAATCGTTGACCATCAGGGGTTCCTGACGCTGAACCGCCGCGCCGGTCAATCCTTCACCGATCGCGAGGGTGATCGTGAGCGGTTCCACCGCGCCATCCCTGAGAAAGACGAGACACTGCAATTTCCCGTCGTCCGGATCAAGCCGCCAGAGTGTCGTGCGGTTGTGCGGGAGGATCGCGAGCGCCGCCTCGGCGATCGCGCGCGCCATCTCGACGAGCGGATTCTCCTGACCGTGCGTCGCGTAGCCCGCGAATTGCTCGCTGACGCGGAGCAGGGACTGTAAACCCTTCGCCTGTTCCTGTGCCGATGCATACCGCCGCGCATTCGTGACGGCGATGGCGACCTGCGGCGCGAAAAGTTTCAGCAGATAGAGATCGTCCGGGGTGAAGGCATCCGTGCCGGGCCGGGCGAGATAGAACGTGCCAACCGGACGCTCGGCAATGAGCGGAACCATCAGTGCGCTTCGATAGTGTTTGTGATGGTCGGGATGATTGGTCGGCAGATACAAGTCGTCCCGCCACTGCGGCGCGAGCAGATCACCAATCAAAAACGACTCACCCGTCCGGTAGGCACGCCCGGTCAGGCTGCCGTGGATGGCACGCTCCTGGTCGAGGAGTTGCGCCACATAGTCCGCGTCGCCACGAACACACGCAATCTTCAGGACATCGCGACCGGGCACATCAAGCGTGACCGACGCGCGCTCGGAGGGAACGAGGCGCCCGACCGCCGCGAGGATTTGATCGAGGAGCGCGTCAAGATCAAGCGAGGCGGCGACGGCGGCGCTCGTTTCCAGCAGGGTCGCCATCGCGGCCGCCTGTCGCTCCGGTGAGAGCGCCGCAGCCTGGGGCGGGACGATACGCTGTTCGGTTCGATCCATCGTTCATCTCGTCTATTTTCTACCTGTCTGTAACAGAAACACGGTAGCAGACCGGTGCGAGAAACGCAAAATCAGTAGACGGTAGTCGGAGAGATCGTTTCCCCTTCTGACTACTGTCTACTGCCTACTCGAATTGACACGGCCTATGCGCGGGAGTACATTTCGGATGCCGCGCAGGATATGGGTGCGGATCGTATGGGATAAGGTAACACAAAGATGGTTGTCCTCTTCAATATTCTTTCGTTCCTCCTGGTCGCCATGCAGTTCGCGATTATCGGTCGCGCGCTCTTTTCCTGGTTCGATCCAACGGGGCGAACCCCGATCGGCGCGATCCTCATCAAGATCACCGACCCGATCATCGTGCCGATCCGCCGCGTGCTGCCGTCGGCGGGTTTTATGGATTTCTCCCCGCTCGTCGCGCTGCTGATCATCTTTATTCTCCAGAAACTCCTCAGCAGCACATTCCCGACCTAAACAGCAACGAGCAATGAGTATCTGTACTCATTGCTCGTTGCTTATTGGCATCGCTGATTGTAGGTTAGCGGCGGGAATAGCCCTTACGCGTGCCACCGATCTTGATCGGCGCGGAACCATTGCTGCCGACGGGGACAGCCATCGCGTCGTCATCGTCCAAATCCACGACACTCTTGGCGACGCTCGGCTTCGGGTCAATGACGATGCTCTTCGCGGCGAGGGCGTGGACCGGGGCGTCATCGTCCGCGACGCTCTTCACATTGCCACCGGCGGTCTTCATTCCCTCACCGACCTCGTCATCGTCCCGCGTGGCCTTCTTAAAGTCGCGGATACTCGATCCGAGCGCGCTGCCGAGGCCGGAGAGTTTTCCGGGGCCGAAAACGAGCAGGATAATCGCCAGCACGATCAACAAATGCCAGGGTTGCAAGAGGTCTCGCATAAACACAGTCCGCTCTCCTTTGTACCGCCTTCGCCGGACGGAACTGCCCGCCCTGCATCTTCCAGTATAGCACGCCGCTCGCCGTGTTTGCCTTGCTCGCGTGTTTTCCACTCTATCACCGCTACGGCACGGCGCGCAAGATGACGTACACTACTCAACAGTACGGATGAGCCGGGCATCCCGGTTCACTCTTTCGCGGATTTCCTTTACGCGGCGGAAGGAAGATCACACGGCATAGCAAGGAGCAATGCTCATGTCTGAAACCTCGTATCTCCCGATAGCGGCGGCGGCCGAATTTCGCCCACCGGAGGCAGTCAACGAGCCGACCAAAAACTACGCGCCCGGTTCGCCCGAACGCCAGTCTCTAACCCAAAAACTGCGCGAACTTTCCGGGCAACGCATGGAGATTCCCCTCATCATCGGTGGCGAGGCGGTGCGGACGGGCACAACGAAGCAGTCCGTCATGCCGCACCGGCACGCGCATGTCCTCGCGGATGTCCATCAGGGGGGCGCGTCGGAGGTGACGGCGGCGATCCACGCGGCCAGTGAGGCATGGACGACGTGGTCGCGCTGGGCGTGGTGGGAGCGCGCGGCGGTCTTCTTGCGCGCGGCGGACCTCCTCTCCGGGCCGTGGCGGGACACGATCAATGCCGCGACGATGCTCGGTCAATCGAAGACCGCACATCAGGCGGAGATAGACGCGGCGGCGGAACTGATTGACTTCTGGCGCTTCAATGTCAGTTACATCCCGCGCATCTACGCGGAGCAACCGCTCTCATCGGCGGGTGTCTGGAACCGGCTCGAATACCGCCCGTTGGAAGGGTTCGTCTTCGCCGTGACGCCGTTCAACTTCACCTCGATCGCGGGCAACCTGCCGAGTTCCGTCGCCATGATGGGCAATACCGTCGTCTGGAAACCCGCCTCCACCGCGATGTACGTCGCACACTTCCTGATGGAGTTGTTTCGCGCGGCGGGGCTGCCCGATGGTGTCATCAATCTCGTCTATGGTTCCGGCGGCACGGTGGGCGATGCGGCGCTCGACCATCCCGATCTTGCGGGCGTCCACTTCACCGGCTCGACACCGGTTTTTCAGCAGATGTGGCGGGACATCGGCACGAACATCGGCGGCTACCGGAACTACCCGCGCGTCGTTGGCGAGACGGGCGGCAAGAACTTCATCATTGCCCACCCGAGCGCGGACATCCCGGCGCTGACGACGGCCATCGCGCGCGGCGCTTTCGAGTATCAGGGGCAGAAGTGCTCGGCGGCCTCGCGCGTCTTCGTGGCGGAGAGCCTCTGGCCGACGCTCCGCGATCAACTGGGCGCGGAGATTTCCACGATCAAGATGGGCGACATCACCGATTACGGCAACTTCATGGGCGCGGTGATTGATCGCAACGCCTGGGAGACGCATCGCACCGCCATCGCCCTCGCGCAGGCCGATCCCCGGACCGAGGTGGTGATCGGCGGCAAAACGGACGATAGCGAGGGTTATTTCGTCGAGCCAACGGTGATCCTCACCGAGAATCTGGATTTCCCGCTCTTGCATGACGAGCTGTTCGGCCCGATTGTCACCGTCTATGTCTATCCCGACGGCGAGTACTCCGAGATGCTGCGTGCGATTGACCGCATGAGCAAGTACGGTCTTACCGGGTCGGTCTTCGCGCGCGATCGCGCCGCGATTGCCGAGGCGGAGGCTGTCCTGCGGCACGCGGCGGGGAACTTCTACATCAATGACAAACCGACTGGCGCGGTCGTCGGGCAGCAGCCCTTCGGCGGAGCGCGCGCCTCCGGCACAAACGACAAGGCCGGTTCGATGTGGAACCTGATCCGCTGGGTCAGCCCCCGCGCCGTCAAGGAAACCTTCGTCCCCGCGACGGACTACCGCTATCCATTCCTGCAATCGGAGTAACTCCGGGAGAAACCGATTGAACCGCAGAGACGCAGAGAGCGCAGAGAAATACAAAGAGAAAGAAAGAGAAGGGGAGTAAACAGCCGCTCCACCGTCTTCTTTTTCTTTCCCCTCTTTTCCCTCTCTGCGCTCTTTATGTCTTGTATGTAGGAGGCTGGCGTAGAATGCTCCACGCAAGCCCGCGCACCGTGAGCCTGTTCCGCGTCCAGACCTGCGAGGTCGTCGCAGAGATCAAGCC
>JALYUS010000783.1 GCA_030853625.1 Chloroflexota bacterium | reverse complement strand
TCCCTGAGGGGCTGAACGCATACACGTATGATCCTGCGAAAGCGAAGCAACTACTGAAGGACGGCAACTGGGATCCCACCTGGAAAATCAGCCTCAAGTACACCCCCGGCGATAAGATCAATGACGCGATCCTGCCGATCGTTCAGCAGCAATTCAAGGATGTCGGCGTCAACATGGAACTCGTCAGCATCACGGCCGGCAGTTTCAATATCGTCGGGGATGCCACGCCACAGAAGGCAGCGGATTTCGATATCTCGCTTATCGGCGGTGGCGTCTTCCGGGAAGACCCGAATGTGTCCGCCAAGTACTTCGAGACGACCTCCTTCAGCCCGGCGGGCGGGAACTACGGTCACTACTCGAATCCGCAAATTGACGCCCTCTTAGTGCAGGGCCGTGCAACTCCGGACCGGGCGAAGCGCAAGCAGATCTATACGCAGTTGGCGACAATCCTCAACGAGGAATTGCCGTGGATCTATCTCTGGTCGCCAAACTCGATTCACGGTCTCACCAAGCGTCTGCAAGGGTTCAAGCCGCCGAGTTACGCGACCCATATCGTCTGGAACGCGGAGGAATGGTACGTGACGCAGTAGCGGGTCGCTCCGCAACGATGGGTAGTCGGTCGAAGCCGGGCGCCAACGCGCGACGAGCGACTGCCCATGATTTCATGGTTGGTGAGCGCGAACGGAGTATGCGATGGGGCAGTATCTCTTGCGAAGACTGGCGATCAGCGTTCCACTGTTGATAGGGATCACGCTGGCGATTTATATCATTGTCAATCTCGCGCCCGGCGACCCGGTGACCGCACTGATCAACCCGGAAGCCGCAGCGTCGCTGGGCCCGGATTGGGTTGCCGCCCAGCGCGCGCAATTGGGCCTCGATAAGCCGCTCCCCATCCGCTACGCGCTCTGGCTGCGTGAGTTGGCTCGCGGCAACCTCGGTTACTCGACGCAGGACCGGCAGCCGATCGCTCATAAGGTCTGGGTGCGCGTCGGTCCCACGCTCCGGCTGATGGGAACCGCGATCCTCCTCGGCCTGCTTATCTCCTTGCCCATTGGCATTCTCTCGGCGCTCAAGCAGTATTCGCTGATTGACTACATCGTTACCGTTTTCGGCTTCGCGGCAATCGCCATCCCCTCATTCTTTCTCGCGCTCATCGGCATCTTTGTTTTCTCGATCAAACTGGGCTGGTTACCGACCGCCAGCATGAATACGGTGGGGAAACCCGTCACCGTACTCGATTCCCTCCATCATCTCATCTTGCCAGCGACCGTCCTCGGTCTGGCGGAGGCCGCCCCGCTCATCCGCTATATCCGGTCGAGCATGCTCGAAGTGATCCGGCAGGAATACGTCGTCGTCGCACGGTCCAAGGGTCTCCCGGAACGCGTCGTCATCTACCGTCACGCGCTCCGTAACGCGCTCATTCCCGTCGTGACGGTCGTCGCGCTCCGTCTCCCAATCCTGCTTGGTGGCACGATCATCATCGAGACGATTTTCGCCTGGCCGGGAATGGGTCAGTTGGCGATCGCCGCCGTCCAGGCACGGGATTATCCTGTGATTATGGCGTTGAATCTCATCACCGCCATCATGATCTTGGCGTGCAATCTGATGGCGGACATTATCTACGCGGTCATTGATCCTCGCATCAAGTACACCTAGCGATCGGACAGCGGAACGAGGGACGCGCGATGAGCAGTACATCTCAGCCTCAGGAATTGGCACAACCGACGGTTCATCCCCTCGCCGTCGCGGCAGCGACCCCGCCACGCCGCAACGCGGGCGTTTGGCAGCGATTCCGCCGCCATCGCCTGGCGATGCTCGGGGCGATAATCCTTGGTATTCTCGTGATCCTCGCCATCGGCGCGCCCCTCTTCGCCCGCAACGATCCATACCAGACGAATATTCGTTTCTATCGCAAGGGTCCGTCGGCGGCGCACATCCTCGGCAACGATTCATCCGGGCGCGATGTCCTCAGTCGCCTGCTCTACGCGGGGCGTGTCTCGCTTTCCGTTGGCCTCGTCGCCGTCAGCATCTACACGGCGATCGGTCTCGTGCTCGGCGCGCTCGCGGGCTATTACGGCGGCTGGGTGGATTCGGTCATTATGCGCTTCGCGGACATCGTTCTCGCCTTCCCGTCGCTCATTATCATTATCACGGTCGTCTCGATTCTCGGGCCGAGCGTGTGGAATGTCATGCTCGTGATCGGGCTGCTCGGGTGGCCGTCCATCGCGCGCATCCTCCGCGGGCAATTTCTCTCATTGCGGGAGCGCGACTTCGTGGTGGCGAGCCGGGCGATTGGCACGCCGAACGGGCGGATTATCGCCCGGCACCTGCTGCCGA
>JALYUS010000781.1 GCA_030853625.1 Chloroflexota bacterium | reverse complement strand
CGCTTGCACAACTGAATGCCGTCCACGAAGGGCATCATCACATCGCTGATGATGAGGTCAGGCGCCTGGCGCTCGACCATCGCCAATGCGGCGCGCCCATTAAAGGCGTGAATGACGATATGGCCCTCATCCTCCAGCATATCGGTGAGCAGATCAACGACGGGTTCTTCGTCGTCCACGACGAGGATCGTCGCCATCTTACACGATCCCATCGGGCTGAGTCCTACGCATTGTCCGTTGCTCCCGCGCGGTAATGCCTCCCATCACCGCGATACCACTCTCTTCCACGGGCACGACCCGGATTGTCCCGTCCTCGACGCGAAATTCGCGCAGGCTCGGATCGAAGCCGCTCTGCCGCATCTTCAGAATGGAGATGATGCGGTACATGCGGTTCTGGTACTCGATTGAACGTGTTCTGATCAGATTGTCCGCGAGGATCGCCCCCAACGACTCGCTGGGGCTACCGTCAAACGCGTTGCTCTCCTGCGTTATCACACTGGTAACGTCGCGCTCGCGCAAGTAGTTGATGAGCGAGGCGAAAAATCCGGGCGCGCGGTGCGGTTCGAGGATCGCCGCTTCGACGGAGGCAATCGAATCAATGACGAGCCGCCGGATACCGAGGCGTTCGACATGCTCGCGCAACATCGCCGCAAACACGTCCACTTCGAGTTCGACCGGCACAAGGCAGAGGAGCGCAATTTCCCCGCGCGCGACAGCGCCGCATAGATCGAGGCCGAAATTCTCCGCCTTGAGGGAGAGTTGCTCCGCGCTCTCATTGAAGCAGATAAAGAGGCCCGGTTCGCCTGCCGTCGCGCCCGCCATCACGAAATGGAGCGCCGTCAGCGTCTTTCCCGCGCCGGGGCTGCCCGCGAGGAATGTCACCGTGCCCCGGTTCACCCCACCACGGAGCATTTCATCGAGTTCAGGCAAGCCAAGCGGGGCACGATCGAGACCGACGGTATAGTTCGCCGTTCGGTAGACCGCTTCGTGACGCGGGTAACAGACGATCCCATCGTCGGTCATCGCCAGGGTGTGCAGGCCGTTGAGATGGTTCATCGCCCGCAGTTTCTGCACCTCGATGTGACGCCGGCTCCGGACGCCCCACAGCGTGTTGTGCATCATGATAATGCCGTCCGCGACCGTCAACGCGCTCGAATCGCTCTGCTGACCGGGCATCGTTTCGAGCGTCACGAGCGTTGTCACTTCGAGGAACGCAAGCCGAGTGCGCACTTCGTAGAGGAAGAGCCGCACGTCACGCTCCGCATCGGCGAATCCCGCGACGCCCCGGAAGCCATCGAGGACGACGAGCGCGGCATCTTCCGCACGGACGATCTCAACGATCGCATCCGCCGTCGCCGCTAATCCATGGCGGAGAAGGGTCTGGATGCTGAGGAAGCGAATCCGGTCGCCAACGAGCGCCTCGTCATAAAACGAGAACTCGCGCAGTGCGGTTAGCAATTGTTCGTGTGATTCGGAGAGCGCGGTGAGAACCAGAACGCGCTTTCCCTGCCGCGCCTGCTCCACCGCGATCTGTTGGGTGAGAATCGTCTTCCCCGCTCCCGGCCTGCCGAGGAAGATGAGCATCGAGCGAAGCGGGATACCCCCGCCGAGGATTTCATCCAGCCCCATGACATACGTCGGTAGTACAGAAACCACGCGCTACTTCCCTCCCCACCCCGAGACGCGACACGCATTACTCCCGCACGCGCGCCCGGTCATTAACCTCGGAAGGCGTGCGCAAGATTGATGCCGCTACAAGCAATGAGCAATGAGGTCGGCTTATGCAGTGTCGGATGGTGGTGAGCTTTGTTTTCGCTGGCTACCGATTTTCGCGCAGAGACCGCCGATAATCCGGGAGACTTCTTCGGCATCCTTTTGTAGCCGCTCGAATGTGATCGTATCCAGGTAGCCGAGGTCATGTGCGAGGTAAAGTTGTGAGCGTACCTCCGCACACGAGGCTTTTGCGATCGTCAGAAACCGATGAAACTCGGCGCGGCTCCCACGCTCGCAACCCTCGGCAATGTTAGACATGATAGACACGGCAGCGCGTTGTATCTGCCGGGCAAAGCCATAGTCCTTCGCAAAGGCGCCAACGCATATTACTTCGCAGACCGAACACACGAGAAGCCGCGCCTTCTGCCAAGCAAAGAGATCCTCAACCGCGTGACCTTACTCATTGCTCATTGCTCATTGCTACCCCAATTGGGGCAGGATGTCGCGGATGTCGAGGGCGCGGCAGGTCATCATTGGGGTATCGCGGAGGGTGTAGGCGCTTGCTGCGGTCTCCCGCAACGCGGCGACGAGATCGAGGAAGTCCTGCGGATAGTCGCTCTCAAAGGCAACGACCCATTCCTGGTCGTCAAGGCCGAAGGAGTATGTGGTGTTCAGTTTCACCGACGGATACCCCTGCCCCACCTCGATATGCTCGCGCATCATCGTCTGCCGCGCGTCGAGCGAGAGCGCGAACCACGCGCGTGTCTTCACAAAGGGATAGACGAAGAGGTACTTCCGGCCACCCGGCTCGATCGTCAGGCGGTTCGATTCGCTGTCGCGCTCTTTCGGGTCCACGTACTGCGAGCGGCGCGTCATTGAGAGGTAGGCGTAGGGCGTTGTCAGGTAGCGACCAAAGCCCGTGCCGTTCAGTTTCGCGGCGAAGGACTGGAAGTCATCGAGTTCATACGAGACCTGCCACAAGAGGAAATCGGCATCCGCCCGCAACCCGACGCAAGAGTACGAGCGAAGAAGCATCGTCGGGGTCGTCGCGTCAATCAGGGCGAGGAATTCGGCCTGCCCGCGCGCCCGGTCGGCCTCGGGCAGGCGGCGCCATGCCGGGTCAACACGATAAAAGGCGAAGCGGACATATTGGCGGCGCGTCGGCGCTTTGGCGGCGGTTGCCGTTGTGGGGGCGGCGGTTGGAGCAGCGGTCGGGGTCATCTCTCACTCCCATGTGGTCCATCGTGCGGACGGATTGGCGGCGCGCCACGTTGCGCGCTCCCACCCATGATACCACCGGGCGGAATGGTGATAGGCTATGCGCGTTATTGGCAGAGATGGAAGAGAACGCATCACCGATCAGAGAAGGAGACCCGCATGGCCGATACCCCCACATCCGTACCCGAAACCACCGCGCCGGGCCGCGCAATGACGATTCTCGCCCACCCGGACGACGCCGAGTTCGGCTGCGGCGGCACGCTGGCGACCTGGGCGCGCCAGGGCACGGAGATCACGATGGTCATTATCACGGACGGCTCAAAGGGCAACGATGATCGCGCAATCACGCCGGAGCAACTCGTCGCCATGCGCACCGAGGAGCAGGCACGCGCCGCCCGCGCGCTTGGTGCCACGCACGTCGTCAACCTCGGCTATGAAGACGGCATCCTCCAGCCGACGATTGCTCTCCGGCGTGATATTGCCCGCGTGATCCGCCAGTACAAACCGGACATTATCATCACCAGCGACCCGGACAACCGCTTCGGTGGCGACTCCTATATCAATCACCCGGATCATCGCGCGGCGGCGGAAGCGGCGCTCTACGGCATCTTCCCGGCGGCGGACAACTTCAATTTCTACCCCGAATTGCTCGCTGAAGGGTGGGAGACACACAAAGTCAAGGAAGTCTGGATCGAAGAGTGG
>JALYUS010000769.1 GCA_030853625.1 Chloroflexota bacterium | reverse complement strand
TCGTCACCGAGGCAGCCGATGCGGTCGCGGTCGTCGCGACGCGGGCCGCAGTCGGCGGATTGGTCGGTGGGAGCAGCGCGCGAACGGTCGGTGTCGGGGATGCATTGCCGCACGCGGCGAGCAGCACGGGCAGCGCCGCAGCCGAGAGGCCGGTCATCGCCCCGCGCTGGACGAATGCGCGCCGTGAGCATCGAAGATTGGCCATACTGCCCGTTTGCATTGCCGGTACTCCTTTATCCATGCATCGTCGTCGTCGTTGCCGTCATCCAGCGTCCGTTGTCCATTCTTGCTCGATTGTCGCATAGGCCGGAGAGAGAGACACCTTTTTCTGTTGGCGACGCAACTGCGATTGCGGTTCATGTAAACGTTCATTACGACAATCCGCTGTTCGTGTACAATACAGTGGACATTACGATACTTCAGCATGCGAACACGGGGGAGATGACGATGGCAGGGGAACCGACAATGCGTTTTGTGCGATACGTACAGGGTGGCACGGCGCGGTATGGCGTTCTCGAAGGCGACACCGTTCGCAGCGCGACGGGCGATCCTTTCACAGGCGGATTGACGGCGGGCGCGGCGGTCGGCCCGCTGGCGAATCTGACGCTTCTCCCACCGGTGCAGCCGGGGAAAATCGTTGCGATTGGCCTCAATTATCAGAGTCACATCACGGCGGATGCGCCCGGCACTGAGAAGCCGAAATCACCGATTACCTTCCTCAAGCCACAGTCATCGCTGATCGGCAGCGGCGCGGCGATTCAGTTGCCGCCGGAGATGAAGCAGGTCGAGTACGAAGCGGAAGTCGGTTTCGTGATTGGGAAGCGTGCCCGCTACGTAGACGAAGCGGATGCCTACAACTACATCCTCGGCCTGACGTGCGCGAACGATGTCTCCGCGCGGGACGTGCAGTTCACCGATAACCAGTGGATGCGCGCTAAGGGGTTCGATACCTTCACGCCGCTCGGCCCGTGCGTTGCGGTTGGCGTGCGCGCCGAGGGGTTGAAGATGACCGGGGCGCTCAATGGCGCTGTGCGGCAGGAGGCGAGTACAGACGATTTGATCTTCTCCGTTCCATTCCTCCTCCAGTTCCTCTCCCGCTTCATGACGCTCGAACCGGGGGACGTGGTTATCACCGGCACCCCGGCAGGCGTCGGCAAACTCGCCCCCGGCGATACCTACGCAATCACCATCGAGGGCGTCGGGACGCTGACAAATCCCTGCGTTGCGGAAGATTACAGTACGGAGTACTGAGTACTGAGTCCTCAGTACTCCCACAGAGGGAGGGCCCGTGCAATCGGAGTGGGCCGACGACGGAGACGATTCACTGCGGGGATTTGATCTCGGCAGCCAGTGGGACTCGGTACTCGCCACCGGGGGATACGTCGTGGGCATCGAAGTCTCCGGGCGCGGGCAACGGGTGGCAGTGGCCGATCTGCGCGGGCAGATTGTCGAACGTACGCCGGTGGAAGGCGATGCCTCGCTCTCGGCGGACAATTTGCGGCTACGGTTACAGAATCTCGTCACGGAGACACTGAACAAGGCGAATATCCCGATGGATCGCGTCGTCCGAATCGGCATTGCCTTCGGCGGGCCGGTAGACGCCGGGCGCGGCGTGATCTTGTATTCACCCCGCACGCCCGGTTACGACAATCTGCCCATCGCCGCCGTGCTCGAAAATGACCTGAAGATACCGACGTTCCTCGACAACGATGCCCGCGCCGCCGCCCTCGGCGAAGCAATCTTCGGCGCCGGACGGGGCGAGGAGCACATTATCTATGTCCATCTCGGCACCGGCGTCGGCGGCGGCATCATCCTCAACGGGCAGTTGCAGCAGGGCGTGACCACGACGGCGGGCGAGATCGGTAATGTGATCGTCAACCCGGACGCGCACCAGGGTGGCGGGCGGCCCGGACGCCTCGAAGCGTACGCCTCGGCGCGGGCGATCATGCACCATGCACGGGAGCGCGCCAGCGCGGCGGGCGGCGAGAGTGTACTACTCACCGGTGGCGCGCTGACACCGAAGAAGGTCTTCGAGGCGGCGCGCGATGGCGACCGCGCGGCGCAAGAGACCGTTGAAGAGGCAGTGCGGATGCTCGGCCTCGCGCTGGCGAATCTCGTCACGACACTCAACCCCGGCGTGATCATCGTCGGCGGTCAGGTAGCGGAGGCGGGGCCGCTCCTCTTCGAGCCATTACGTTCGACGATCCGCCAGTACGCAATGGACGTACCCGGCCGCGCCGTCCGCATCGTTCCCGCCGAATTGAAAGCGGACGCCCCGCTCGTCGGCGCCGTCGCCATGGCCCTCCAAAGCCTGAACCGGTAGAGAGAAACTGAAACGCAGAGATCGCAGAGGACGCAGAGAACACAGAGAAGAGGAAAATGAGATTGCTGCTCCGCAACTCGAATGCTATTGGCTGATTTCGCCACTTGCCATGATTCTATTATTCATCTCATTCTTCTCTGCGGTCTCTGCGTCCTCTGCGTTTCGTGGGTTCAATAATGAGGAGTAGTATGGCGGGTGGGATGACGGTGGCGGTGGATTGCACGGGGGGCGATGCGGGGGAAGCGCCGAATGTCGCGGGGGCGGTGGCTGCCGCGAAGGATTTTGGCATCACCGTCGCGCTCGTTGGGCGACCGGAGCGGATCAACGCCGCGTTGGCGACGCACGCGACTGCCGGGCTATCGCTCCCCGTGATCGAGGCGCCGGATGAAGTCGAGATGGACGAGCACCCCGCGCAGGCTGTCCGGCGCAAGCCGCAGGCGTCCATCAATGTCGCGATCAAGGCGGTCAAGGAAGGCTCCGCTGCCGCGATGGTCTCGGCGGGGAACAGCGGCGCGACGATGGTCGCCGCGCTCTTGCATCTCGGCCGGATCGCGGGAATTGACCGCCCGGCAATTGGTGCGATCATGCCGACCCTGACGGGCGACCTGCTCCTGATTGATGCCGGGGCGAACACCGAAGTCCACCCGGAGTATCTCGTTCAGTTCGCCCAGATGGGCAGTATTTACATGCGTGCGGTGCGCGGTGTCGCACAGCCTCGCATCGGTCTGCTTTCCTCCGGCGAGGAAGAGACGAAAGGGACGAAGATCGTCCAGGAGACGCACCAACTCCTGAAGATGACACCAAATATTCATTTCATCGGCAATGTCGAGGGCAAGGACTTGCCGAAGGGCGCGTGCGATGTCTGCGTGACGGACGGATTCACGGGCAATGTCGCCCTCAAAACCGCCGAGGGGACAGCCGCATTCATGGGCGCGATCCTCCGGCGAGAACTGACGAAGAGCCTGCCGCGCAAGGTCTTCGCGGCGCTGCTCCGCCCCGCCTTTCGCGCGTTGCGGGACGAACTCGACCCATCGCGCGAGGGCGGCGCGCTGCTTTTTGGTGTGGATGGCGTCGCGGTGATCGCGCATGGTCGCTCCGATGCCCGCGCCATCCGCAACGCGATCCGTGTCGCGAAGGAATGCGTCGAGGGGAAAGCGGTTGAGGCAATCCGGGCGCTGCAC
>JALYUS010000372.1 GCA_030853625.1 Chloroflexota bacterium | reverse complement strand
GATAGGGGACGGCGTCGCAGCGGAAGCCGTCGAGGCCGAAATCGAGCCAGTAGGCGATTACATCGAGCATCGCTTGCTGGACGGCGGGATTCTCGAAATTAAGGTCCGGCTGGTTGCTGAAAAAGCGATGCCAGTAATATTGCCCGGCGACCGGATCGAACGTCCAGTTGGAGATCTCGGTGTCCGTGAAGATGACCCGCGCGTCCTTGTACAGCGTCGGATCGTCGCTCCAGACGTAGTAGTCGCGGTACGGCGAATCGGGCGAGCGGCGCGCTTCCTGGAACCAGTGATGCTGATCGGAGGTATGGTTGAAGACCATATCGGCGATGACGCGCAAGCCGAGGGCGTGCGCGCGGTCGAGAAAGGCCTTGAAATCGTCGAGCGTGCCATAATCGGGGTGGATACCGTAGAAATCGGCGATGTCGTAGCCGTCGTCCCGCAGCGGTGAGGGATAGAATGGCAGGAGCCAGATGCAATCCACGCCGAGATTGCGGATATAGGGCAATTTCTCGGTCAGCCCGATGAAATCGCCGTTGCCGTCACTCGAACTATCATAGAAAGAGCGGACAGGCACCTCGTAGAAGATCGCGTCCTTGAACCAGAGCGTGTCATCCATTAGCGCATCCAGTCGTCAGTCGCCAGTCGTCAGCCGTCAGAGGGTCGTTCATTGCTCGCTGCTCCCGTACACACCGCATATCTGCCATCCATCTATTCTGCCACAGGGAAAGCCGATTTTCCGTCTGCTGCTGACTGCCGACTACCGACTGCCGACTGATTGCTCCCTATGTGAGTGTGAAGGAGTTTGCGATGATCGGGCCGTAGCCAGCAAAATCCTTTGCCTTACTCGCCAGAACCGTGTATGTGAGAACATATCCCTTGCCGTTGGCAACAATGTACCATTGGTGGAACTCGTTGATTGTGCCGTTGCCGAGCGCATCCGCAGTGAAGATTTGTAGTTTTGTGGGTTGACCAGCAATCGTTGTGTCGCTCTCACTGACTTTCTTGTATGATTTGAAGCCGGAGGTTGGATCCGAAATCGCCTTTACGTTGGCATCGTAGTATTGCTGGAGCGTCCTTGTTCCGCTGTTTTCGATGGCAACATTGAAACTCGGCGTGCCTTCCGCAGGCGCAACGAGGGCGGCGACGGTGGTTGAGTTCGGCTTCCGCTCTGACCATGCCGTCGGGTAGTCGAAGGTGAACCGATTCTGTGGGTCCGTGAAGGCAGTGTCGAGCGCGATGCCGGCCGTGAATGAACCGGCCACACTGTCGAAGGTCGGTAGACGGCTGTCAAAGGTATCTTTCGTCGCGTAGCAACTGAACAGGACGATTGTCTGGTCGGTTGCGTAGGTGACGAGGTAGCCGCCGAGCGCCACGGTGTTGTTCTTGTCCGTGAAGGTGTAGAGCATCCGCACGCCGTCCTGACCCGCCACCTTCACCTGCGTCGCATCGGTCAGTGTGAAGTTCGTCAGTTGCTTGGCGAATGTCCCGTAGACCTGATCGGCCAGTTCCTGCGCGGTCGGCTTCGTCTCCCCATTGAGATCGGAGGTCGTGACGCCTGCGGTCGTCGTGCCCTGAACGGTGAACTGTACGTCGGTGTCTTTGTCGCCCGGCGCCTGATTCCACGCATTCGGGTAGTGCAGCGTGTAGCGATTCGCGTCGTCTACGTAGATATTCGGCCCGATCGCGGTGGGGAAGGGCTTGCCCGCCGCGAGTTTCACATGGGTTGCGGCGGTTGGGAACGGCGTGCTGCTATTTGCGGACGGCCGGGCGGTTCCGACATTCGTGAACCCGGCGCCCTGACGTACGGTGCCCGAAACCGCGCTCGATGACCGTGCCGCCGTTCCGACGGGCGTCGCGGCGCTCGTTGTCCCGACGGATGCCGTCTGCGGTGTCGCGAGAGGGACAACAAAGGTTGGGACGGCAAGAGTCCCAGCCGTCGCGGTCGGGAGAGCGCCAGTCGCGCTCGTTGCGGTCGCGCCTGCGGTTGCGGTCGCGCCCCCGCTCGCGACCGATGTGCCGGCCGGTACCGTCGCGGTCGCGGTCGTCCCGCCTCCGCGCGCCGCTGCGAGGGCGATGCCGCTGATCGCGAGGATCAGGACTACCGCAACTATGCCGACGATTGCCAGTGGTGGGATGCCACGGCGCTTTTGTGGCGGCAATGGTGGCGGCGCCTGTGCATACGCATACGGTTGTGTGCCATACGGCGTTGAGGACGGCGGGTACGGGGGCGGCTGCGATGGTGGCCCCCCATACGCATTCGGCACGCCGCTGATCGGGCCAGCATAGCCACCTTGCGGGCCGGGCGGATACGATCCCGGCGATCCGCCTGGCAGGGCATAGCTATCCGTCGCTGTCGGACGCTGGGGCGCGAGTGAGAGTTTCGACAGATCGGCGATCAGGTCGTCCGCGCTTTGATAGCGCTGGTCGGCATCCTTCTGGATCAATTGCTCGACGATCGCGACGAGCGCGGGCGGCGTGTCCGGTCGCGCCTGCGCGAGCGGTACGCGGCGGCGCGCGTACGGTTCGCCGACGAGCATCTCGTAAATGACGAGGCCGAGGCTGTAGATGTCCGAGCGACCGTCAAGATAGCCAAAGCCGCTTGCCTGCTCCGGACTCATGTAGAGCGGTGTGCCGGGATGGCCGACGACGACCTGCGTGCGCTGGCTCTCCGTACCGACTTGCGCGATGCCGAAATCGCCGACTTTCGCGCCGCCACGCCGCGAGATCATAATGTTCGCAGGCTTGAGATCGCGATGCACGATATCCGCCTCGTGGACGACAGCGAGGCCGCGCGCGACATCGAGGGCGATGGCGATGACCCGCTCGATTGGCAGGGTGCCGACCTGGTTGAGCAGCGCCGCCAGATTCATACCGTCCACGTATTCCATCACCAGATAGGTGTTCTCGTGGCTGTCAATCTCCAACTCATAGACCGTGACGACGTTCGGATGGGTGATCGCGCCACCTGCCCGCGCCTCGCGCCCAAAGCGGTCAAGATACCGCTGGAAGAGCTCCGGGTCGGTCGCGTTGCGCGTCGCGAGCAGTTCCTTGACGGCGACGGGGCGGCGCAGGCGGGTGTCCGTCGCGAGATAGACCCGTCCGAACGCACCCTCGCCGATGACGCGCTCGACGCGGTACTTGCCGCCGAGTAACGTCTCCGGCGGCGCGGGCGTCTCACCGGCCACCCGCGTCTCAGCGTCAGCGCTGTTGTCCGGCGTGCCCGGTGGCTGTGTCACCATACTACGCGCTCCCCTCGTCCTTCCCGACCACGCATGGGTACTCAAATCCTCCACGCTTCGCGCGCCGATTTCCCACGGACCGATTCGCGGCGCCAGGCGGTAACACCGTATACTACACTCGGTCGTCCAATGCGTGCATGATGCCGTAGCGATTCCGCAGTGTCAACGCGGGGGAAGTTCGGAGTTCGGAGTTCGATCTTCGGTGAACAGTTTACTCCGAACTCCGAACTCAATTTCGGGAGGACCGATGAGCCAGCAGACCGTTTCCGAGGAGCAGTTTGCGGGGTGCCTGCTCGGCCTCGCGTGCGGGGACGCGCTCGGCGCGACGCTGGAATTCCTTTCCCGCGACGAGATTCGCGCGCGGTACGGGCAACTGCGCGACATCGTCGGTGGGGGCTGGCTGCGTCTCGCGCCCGGTGAAGTGACGGACGATACGCAGATGGCGACCTGCATCGCGGAGAGCATCGTCGCGACGGGCACGGTAGACGCCGACGACATCGCGCGCCGCTTCGTGGATTGGCTGCATTCCGAGCCACCGGACATCGGCACGACGACGCGACGCGCCCTGATGCACCTCGACCGTGGATTGTCGTGGCAGGAAGCGGGCGAGCGCACCTACCGCGAGGCGGGGGGGCAGGGGATTGGCAACGCGGGCGTCATGCGGTGCGCGCCGGTGGGACTCTTTCGCTGCTACGACCTTGACCGCCTGATCGCCGACACCCGGCTCTCGTCCGCGATTACCCACGCCGATCCGCTGGCGCAATGGGCGGCCGTCGCCGTTAATGTCGCGCTGCGCGAACTCCTTCTGAACGGCCAGCAGCCGGACTTCCTCGAACGGATCGCCGCAGTGATCGAGGAGCGGGCGGTTGCCCAGGCGGTGCGCGTCGTTTCGTTGCTCGCCGCCGACGAGGTGCGCGGCACGGGCTACGCACTGCACACGATGCAGACCGCGCTCTGGTGTCTGACGCACCACCCGACCTTCGAGGAGGCGGTGATCGCGGCAGTGAACTTCGGTGATGACGCGGATACGAGCGGCGCGGTGACGGGCGCGCTCGCCGGTGCGCGCGAGGGCATTGGAGCGATTCCCGCGCGCTGGCTCACCCTCCTCCAACCGCGTGATGCACTGCGCGCGCTGGCAC
>JALYUS010000755.1 GCA_030853625.1 Chloroflexota bacterium | reverse complement strand
GACGCAGAGAACGCAGAGAGGGAAGGAAGAGAGGAGGGGAATTCTCTCCCTTCTTTGTGCCCTCTGCGTTCTCTGCGTCTCTGCGCTCTCTACGTTGATTCGGTTTGACACGGCTGGGAAGGA
The DNA here is from genome assembly GCA_030853625.1 of Chloroflexota bacterium. Lineage (GTDB taxonomy): Bacteria > Chloroflexota > Chloroflexia > Thermomicrobiales > JALYUS01 > JALYUS01. Next base: position 7,507 of record JALYUS010000755.1, on the reverse strand, counting down.
GGCGTGATGGCGGGGGGATGGGAATGTCTGGCGAGTCATGAGGGCGGTACGGTCGTTGCGCTGGCGACCGCGCTGACGGATGACGGGACGACGCTTTTCGCGGCGACCGCAACGGGGCTTTTCGCCTCCATAAACGGGGGGCGAACGTGGTTGCCCGGCGGCGATGTTCCGCTTCCGCTGCTTACTGTCGTCGCGCCCTCAGCGCGCTTTGCCGAGAATCATCTGCTTATCGCGGGTACGCAGACCGGGTGCTATCGCTCGACCGATGCCGGGCAGACGTGGCGGCAGACGCTCTCCGGTGGCCGTATCTTCGCAATCGCGATCATGTCCGGCGCGGGGCAGCAGGAAAGCGTTTTCATCGGCACGCAGCAGGACGGCATCCTCCGCTCCGACGACGGCGGGCAGACGTGGGCGGGGGCGAATCCCGGCCTCATGGACCTCACCGTCCTGGCGCTCGCCTTCTCACCCGATGCCGCACGCGACCACACCGGTTTCGCGGCAACCACATCGGGACTTTATCGCACCCGCAACGGCGGCAAATCGTGGCGAGAGGTCGCGTTGCCGCTCGATGAACCGGCGGTGCAGTGCCTGGCGATTTCGCCCGCGTTCGTCCGCGACCGGCTCGTTTTCGCCGGAACAGAGCGCGACGGGTTGTGGCGCTCCGACGATGGCGGTACGACTTGGGAAGCCGTGCCAAGCCTGCCCGACGGTGGTATCGGCGCGATCGCGTTCTCGTCGCGCGATGCGGAAACCAACCTCGTTGCGGTGGCGACGGATGGCGGCGTGGCGCTCTCGCGTGACGGCGGCGCAACGTGGCGATTGACCGGGCAGACGCTGCCGCCCGTGCTTGATCTTGCTTTCGTACCAGATGGCAATGGGGAGACGCTGGTCGCCGCTCTCTACCGGGATGGCGTGGCCCGCCTCGCCATCACCGAGCAGGACGACCGGTGGATTCCGGCTACGGCGGGGCTGCGCGCGACCTTTCTGACCACGCTCGTCGCCTCCCCAACCTTCGCGCATGACCGGACGCTCTTTGTTTCCGGGCCGGAAGCCGGTCTGCGCGTCTCGCGAGATGGTGGCCACACCTGGACTGACGCCGGGGCCGGTCTCGACGATGCGCTGGTGTACGGGGTGGCAATCACTCCTCACGCCGACGGCAACCACCGCGTTTTTGTCGCCACAGACGCCGGCGTCTATCGCAGTCGCGATGATGGGCGCACCTGGATAGCGCCGACATCGGGGAGCGAGCAGCCGACCGGGATGGTCGTCGCCGGGATACCGGCGGGTAATGGAGAGACGCCGGTGTTTGCGGCCACGCTCGACGGCCACCTGATCGTCTCCGGCGATGGGGGCGAGCGATGGCGCCCGCTGCACACACCGTTTGATGGGGCGACGATCGTCGCACTTGCCTGCGCGCCCGGCGATAGGCGTGACCAGACACTGTACGTTGGAACGACGCAGCCCGCGCCGACAACCGGCAGAGTGGCGATGATTGTCTGGCGCTCGACCGATGGCGGCGGCAATTGGACGCGCTGGCTGGAAGAGTCTGGTGAAGGCGGAATTCTGCCACTCGCGGCATCCGTTGGGCAAGGTGGACAGGATGACGATGCGCTCTTCGTGGGGCTTGGCGGACGGGTGATGCGGCCGCGCCCTCATGCCTGGCAGACGCGGGGCGATGCGCATTCTCCCCTCTGGCATGGCCCCACGCTCGCGACGGAACAGGGTGGCCCGGTTTCGATCACCGCGCTGGCCGTCTCACCCACCGAGGACACAAAGGGCATCGTCTTTGCTGCCACGAGCGCCGGTATGTATCGGTCACGCGACCGGGGTCGCACCTTCGACCGCTGGAGCGAAGGTCTTCTCCCGGCTCCCATACTCGCCCTCGCCGTGACCGTTGTTGACGATTCTCTCCTCGTCTTCGCACTCGATATAGACGGCACGATTTGGCGGCGGACCGGCACACGTAGTTGACGCTCCCACAGCGAAAGCCTGTGGGATTGCGGCTACAGGCGTTCCCACTCGGCGCGGCTGATACCGGCCTGACGCAGGATTTCCCGTAGCATCGGCGCGCTGATATCGCCGTGGTGGGGGTTGGGGATACGCTGATCGCGGCCGCCCTTCGACATGTAGGCGTGCTTGCTGCCGGTATGCGGGCCACTCCAGCCGAGTTTGCGAAAATTCGCGATGAGATCGCGGCGCGAGATTGGGCCGACTGGTGGCATCAGACGGCTGCGGTCGCATTGAGGTCAATACCATTGATGACCGGGATCGTCCGATCCTGTTTGAAGGCGAAGATGAGTCAATCCTGAACGACATCGCCTAGATCCTCGCGGCATGCTTCGAGCGTTGAGCCGCTCCCCCAAAGACCGGGGAGCGCGGTAATTTCGCCCCAGTAGGAACCGTCCTCAAGGATTTTGTAGGTTGCGTGGTGGAGCGCGGCGTCAATGTAGTCGGTGAGCATGAAATTCTTCCTGGCTGATGCGGACAATGACATTCTGGATATACACCCTCGCGGTCATAAGCACAACTCCTGAGTATCCGCCCGTCAGGAGGTCGCAGTGCATCGGCATGCGTATCGGCATGGGGATCGGGGTGTACCATGCAAGAGAATCGCTTCCTCCCAATCGTGGGTTTCCGCCCGGAGAATGTCTATGAAGATTACCACCGTCACATCCGCCATCATCGCGATTCCCCGCGCGGCGCGGTTGACGCTGGCCGGTGGCAGCCGGGACGATGCAACAACCGTGCTGGTGCAACTACAGACCGACGCGGGCATCACCGGCATCGGGCAGACGATCGTTGACCCACCGGCGTTCGGCGCGGCAGGGATCAAGGCGAATATTGACGCCTACCTCGCGCCGCTCTTGATCGGGCAATCACTGCTGGCGATCGAGCATCTGCATAGTGTGATGGAACGGACGCTCCCCGGCCACCGCGCCACGCACGCGGCGATAGATATTGCCCTCTGGGACCTGGCGGGCAAGGCGCGCGGCGTGCCAGTCTCTCAACTGCTCGGCGAGCGCGTGCGGGAGGGGATCGCCCTGATGGCGATGGTAGCCCATGCCGATCCCGCGACGATGGCCCGCGAGACGGCGGCGCTGCTCGCTACACCCTATCCCGCGCTCAAAGTGAAGATCGGCATGGGCGTCGCGGCGGACATCGCACGCTATCGCGCCGTCCACGAGGCGGCAGGCGACCGCGCGGTGATCCAGGTGGATGGGAACGGTGGCTACACGCTCGACGAAGCAATCAGTGCGCTAACCGCGATGGAAACCATCGGTGGCCTCGGCATGATCGAGCAACCTGTCACTCGTCTGGATGACCTGGCGACGCTCGCGCATTGCTTCTCCGCGCCGGTGATGGCCGATGAATCATTCGACGGGCCGGGAACGCTTGCGGAGATCGCCACACGGGGTGCGGCACGGGCGGCGTTCCTGAAACTGCCGAAGCAGGGCGGCATTCTCGGCGCGTTCGCGGCCGCGCGCATCGCCGGGGATGCCGGTATCGCCCTCTCCGTCGCGGTCTACTACGATGTCCTCGCCGCCGCAGCCGCCCATATCGCCGTCGCATTGCCCGCGATCACCTGGCCCTCATTCGTCACGCGTTTGTCCGATAGCCTCCTCACGGAACCGCTCGTGCCGGACGGCCTGTTTCTGCGCCCGCCGACTGGGCCGGGTCTCGGCGTGACGCTCGATGACGAGAAAGTGCGACGCTACACCGTGGAGCGATGAGAATGCGGCAGAAATCGTCTCCCTGGGCTACGATAGAATGGAGGTTGTCTGGGTGCCGGGTTAATGCACGATCACTGAGCAAGGGGACAAGATGCGAAAAGTCGCGAGTATCGCGTGGGCCTGCGCGCTTCTGTTGTCACTGGGTAGCATTGTGCAGGTGGGGGCCGCGTCCACATTCGCAGCCCCCGCGTTCCAGCAGCAGTGGCAGCACGGCGAAGCGATCACACCGAATTTTTGGGGCCCGCTCGGCGCCGCCCACGACGGCCAGCAGGAACCCTACAAGGAAGCGCCGGGCGGCCAGCGCCTCGTGCAGTATTTCGACAAAGGGCGCATGGAGTTGACCAACGGCGTCGTCACGAACGGTTTACTCGCGATGGAGATGATTACGGGGCAGATCCAGATGGGCGATACGACCTTCGAGAGTCACCCACCGCCGACCATTCCGATTGCCGGTGACCCGGACAATGCCGGCCCGACATACGCCGCGCTGGGTAGCACGGCGAAGGCGCTCCTTGATGCCGCCCCCGCGCAGGTCGGCAAGAGCACGCAGGCGGTCGTTTCCACCGCCGGGGATCTGTCCGTCAGCACAACCACGGCCACCGCTCCCGCCGTCTTTACCCTCTATGACGATGCGACGAAGCACAATGTGCCAAAAGCGTTCGCGGACTATCGCGCCACGGCGGGGTTGCCGACAATTGGCTACGCGCGCTCCGAACCATTCTTCACGACGGTGAAGGTTGCCGGGACGCCACGACAGGTGCTGGTGCAGGTCTTCGAGCGGCGCGTTCTGACGTATACAGCGACGAACCCGGCGGCCTTTCAGGTGGAGATGGGCAATGTCGGACGCCACTATTACCAGTGGCGCTACGGGTCGGCGAATGCCGTGCCGCCCACCGCCCCGGCGTCGGCCTCCGCCGTGACGACCGCAGCCCCGACGCTGAACTGGGCCGGCTATGAAGTGGATACGAAGAATGTCACGGCGGTTCATGCCACATGGGTTATCCCACCTGTCACTGCGCCACCCGCGACGGGCTACGCCGCTACCTGGGTGGGGATCGGCGGCGCCACAACACAGGACCTCATCCAGGCGGGCACGGAGGAGGACATCGAGAGCGGCGTGCCGACGTATTATGCGTGGGTCGAGGCGCTGCCCGATGATACCCTCGGCCTCTCAACCCGGCGCTTGCCCGCCAATCCCGGCGATCTCTTCAGCGTCACGATCACGAATACGAGCGGGAACGATTGGACCGTGCTGCTCGAAAACCGGACGACGAGCCAGCATCTGTCGCTGACGACCACCTATCAATCCTGCAACTGTTCGGCGGAATGGATCGAGGAGGTGCCGGAAGTGACGGGTATTGATAACCCGGTAATCGCCAACTTCGGCACGGTGACGTTCACCGAAGCGACGGCAACAGTCGGCGGAGTGGTGAAGAGTGTTACGGACCTCGGCGCAGGCCCACTGGCACTCGTACAAAACGAGAAAATCGTCGCGCAGCCGCAAGCGCCGGGAGCGGATCGGTCCAGTTTCACCGTCGCCTACACGCGCTGATCTGTACTCGGCGGTGCGGAGATCCTCTGGGCAGATTCCAGCCTGAGAAAAACAGGCTGGAAGCCCGCCATTACCAAGCAAAGCCGCCGTATATTCTTGTCATTCCCTTGACAATCATGCCATGTCATAGTACGAATATCATTGTGAAAGAGCAACGCGGGTATCCCACGATTTATTTATACACCGGGATTTGCGCGTTCAGCGGCAGGTTGGTTGGATGAAACAATCATCCGGACAATGGAAAATCATCTCGCGAACGATCCACATCGCGGTGTCGTCATACCAGGGGCGAATGGTGCGCGAAAGATGCGGCTCGCACTTCCGGGGCGAGGCAAGAGCGGTTCGGCACGCGTAATTTATGTGTACGTCGAGGTAAAAGGTCGTATCTATTGCTTGCTGGTATATCGCAAGAATGTCCAAGAGAACCTGACACCGGAGCAAAACAGGGCGCTCTCCGCCATCATCGAAGCGTTGAAAGGGGAACCATAATGTGGAATATTCCGGAAGACGAACGGATAGAGGTGACAAGCGAAAATTTCGGTGAGCTCCTGATCGCCTCCGCTCAGGAAGCGTTGGCAATCCAACGAGGAGAGATGGCCCCGGCCCGGATCGCCTATGCTTCGACGACGACCCGTAACGTGCGAGTCGCGACACCACCCCCCTTCGATGCAGAGCGTGTTCGCGCATTGCGGCGGCGTCTTGATCTATCGCAATCCGTGTTCGCGCAGGTTTTAGGAGTGAGTGACAAGACGGTAAAGGCGTGGGAGCAGGGACATCTGCCCACAAGCCCGATGCGGCGGCTCCTGGAGATCGCGGAGGAACATCCAGAACTGTTCCTCGCGAAAGTGAGCAAAGATGCGGATACATCTCGCACGTCGTCGCGTCGCCCAGCGGCCCGCGATGATACGAATACAGCGAGTGGTAGACGCTGATCGTATATATCTGATAAGGAGACACCGATGAAAATCACGGATGTCACGACGACGGTGCTCAATGTCCCGAATGTGCCGGGGATTCAGGATGCGACGATCCGCCATCGGGGCAATAGCCGGGGCGCGCTCTTCGTGCATATCACGACGGATGAGGGGCACGAGGGGCTGGGGATTGGCACCGTGCCCGGCACACGCGAGTTGATCGAGCAGGTGTTGAAGCCGCGCCTGATCGGGCAGGACCCGCTCAATCACGAGTGGCTCTGGGAAGAGATGTTCTGGCAAATTCGTGGCTTTGGCCGCAAGGGGATGGCTTTCTGCGCGCTCTCGGCGGTGGACATCGCTTTGTGGGACTTGAAGGGCAAGATTTTCAATGCGCCCTTGTACAAACTGATCGGTCACTACACCGATACGGTGCCAATCTACGGCTCCGGCGGCTGGACGCACTTTTCGGAGGCCGATCTCGTCCGCGAGCAGGTCGGGTACGTCGAACAGGGTATCCCGCGCGTCAAGATGAAGGTTGGCAAGGATTTCGGCAAGTCCGAGGCGGAGGATGTGCGCCGCCTCGCCGCCGTCCGCAAAGCGGTGGGTGACGATGTCGAGATCTACATTGACGCGAACAACGGCTACTACGCCAAGCAGGCGATTGCGATGGCGCGGCGCTTCGAGCAGTACAACGTCGGCTGGTTCGAGGAACCGGTGCTCGCGGACGACATCGCGGGCCTCGCGGCGGTCGCCCGCGCGATAGACATCCCCGTGGCGACGGGCGAGCACGAGTACACGAAGTACGGTTTCAAGGACTTGATTGCGCAGGGTGGCGCGGACATCGTCCAGCCGGATGTCGGGCGCGTCGGGGGCGTCACGGAGTGGCTGAAGGTCGCGCATCTTGCGCACGCATTTAACCTGCCGGTCGCGCCGCACGCCGTCTCACTCGTCCACCTCCATCTCGCCTGTTGCACGCCGAACTTGAAAGTTGTCGAGGTGCTCGGCGTCGAGGAGGAAGCGAACCGCATCTGGTTTACCGAAGTCCCGGAGCAGAAGAACGGCATGTGGTCGCCCTTCCCGGATCGCCCTGGACTCGGCCTCACGCTCAATCCCAAAGCGGTGGAGCAGTACGCAGTATAGTGCGATTTGCGCGTTATTCCTCACTCCACTGCGATAACAAACATGTTATTATCATGGCATGGTCACCGGACGTGTGCCGAGAATCATCGTCTACTGGAAGAACGCGGCCGGGAACGAAGAAGTCCGCCAGTTCATTGATGCGCTCTCGCCGCCAGCAACGAGAAAGTGCG
>JALYUS010000724.1 GCA_030853625.1 Chloroflexota bacterium | reverse complement strand
TAGCCTCAACGAACGTCGCGCATACGCCCCCGGCCAAGCGTCAGTTTCAACAGTGCCAGCACTGCTGTGCGGACGCCTATGCGCCGTAGGCTTGACACGGATGCACCGTGTATGGTAACGTTACCATAATACCAGTTGAACCTACTTGTACATAAGATCTTCGCCCGTTCGACTTGCTGAGGAGTCATGCACCGCCGTATGAGGGAAACCCCCTCGCCGTATGCAGCGCGCTGTGTCCGCCGGGACCCGGTCGGCGGCTTGCTCGTGTTTGGTTAGCGATCGTGGAGAATGGAGTGTACGCATGAGCCAGTATGACGCCCTCCCGGTCCTCGCTGAGGCGTTTCGGAGCGGGCGGATGAGCCGACGGCAGCTGATTCGACGCCTGATGGTCGCCGGATTCTCGGCGGGCGCGGTCGGGGCGTTCCTCTCGGCGTGTGGGGGCACATCCTCCACAACATCGTCACCGACAGCGCAGGCCAATGCACCCACCACTGTGAGAAACGCACCCGCAGCGACGAAGTTCGGCGCGTCGGCGTCGGGCTCCGCACCGAGTGCGACGATCGCTGCGCCCGCCAAAATTGCGGCGGCGGGTACGCCCAAGCGCGGCGGTCAGATCGCGATGGCGCAGCAAGGGGACTGGACCGGGTTCGACCCGCACCGGCAGAATAGCGCCTGCCTCTTCGACTACATCTATGACAGCCTCGTCGACTGGGAGGCCCAGCCGGATGGCAGCCTGAAGGCGACCCCCGCGCTCGCGACGGAATGGCAACTGGCGGACACCGCCGCAACCTTCAAACTCCGGCAGGGCGTCACGTTCCACGACGGCACGGATTTCAATGCCGATGTTGTCAAGTTCAACATCGAGCGGATGAAGGATGCCAAATCCGCCGCGAAGGCGTACGTCGCGTCCATCACGTCCGTTGATGTCGTTGATCCGTATACCGTGAAACTGAACCTGACCGGCCCGACCGGGCCGATCCTCAGCAACCTCTCGCAGGCGGCGGACAGCCATGGGTTCATGATCTCCAAGGCGATGGCGGAGAAGGCCGGGGACAAGTATGGCACCTCCCCGGAGACGACCGCCGGGACGGGCCCGATGAAGTTAACCGAGTGGGTAGCTACGAACTATGCCGTTGTGCAGCGGACGGGGACGCATTGGCAGAAAGGCGTGGACGGGCAGCCGATCCCCTACTTCGATAGCATCAAGACCCGCTTTATCGCCGACGACGCGGTCCGGTTCGTGGAGGTGCGCTCCGGCAACGTCCAGATTATCGATAACCTCCAGCCGAAGGATGTGCCGACCGCGCAGCAGGATCCGGCACTTACCGTCCTCGAAAACCCTTTCCAGACTACGGCGTACCAGTTCATGTTCAGCACGAAATCGGGGCTGTTCGGGAACAATCTCAAACTCCGTCAGGCGGTGCAGTACGCGATCAATCGGGAGGCGATGGCGAAGGTGCTCGGCGTGGGCACTGGCACGCCTATGTACTACTTCCTGACGCCCGGGTACCTCGGCTACGACCCCCAGCTGCCGCATTACACCTTCGATCTCGCGAAGGCCAAAGGTCTCGTTGCCGAGGCGGGCTTTCCGAATGGCCTCGATATTCGCCTGACGCACATCAACCGCACGGTGGACACGCAGCAGGCGCAAATCCTCAAGCAGATGCTCGAAGCGGCGGGGATCCGCGCGACGATTGAACCGCTCGAACGGCTCGCATACAACGCGAAGGTCGCCACGTTCGACTACGACATGGCGACGTACCTCACCGGCGCGCGGCCCGACTCGGACAGTATCCTTTCGGGGCGATTCCAGTCTGATGCCGACAAGAACTATGCCGGGATGAAGGACCCAACGATGGACGCACTACTCAAGAAAGGGCGGAGTTCGTACGACGACAACGTACGCGCCGCCGCATACAAGGAAGTCCAGAACCGCATCTACGAGACGGCGTGGTTCGGCACGATGTGGTACCGCAAGTACTACGACGCGAATCGCAAGGAAATCCGAGGGCGCGTGTTGACGCAAGAAGCCGATGTCGGTCTCCGTAATGCATGGATCGAGAAATAGCGTAATACGGAAGGTGTCCGGATGACGGCATACATCGGGCGGCGCATCCTGCAGATGATCCCTGTCGTGCTCCTCGTCAGCATCGTCGCGTTCGGGCTGGTGTTTGTCCTTCCCGGCGACCCGGCGCGCGCGATCCTCGGCGACGAGGCACAGCGAGACCAGCAACAGTACGAGCAGCTGCGGAAGGATCTCGGCCTGAACCGGCCTCTGCCGGTTCAGTACGCGGACTGGGCGTTCCATGTCCTGCGCGGGGATTTTGGGACGTCAACGCACACCAAACTCTCGGTCGGGTTGCTGCTGCGTCAACATCTCGGCCCGACGATCGAACTGGCCGCCCTCGCGATGACCTTTGCGCTTCTGATCGCCATCCCCACGGGCATCCTCTCCGCGCTGCGCCCGAACTCCAGATCGGACATCGCCGGCACCTTCCTCGCGATGGCGGGTGCTTCAATCCCGCATTTCTGGCTGGGGCTGCTCCTGATCCTCTTCTTCGCGCTCCGTCTACATTGGCTGCCGCCCTCCGGGTATATCTCACCCGCGCGGGATCTCCCCGGTAACCTGAAGCTGATGATCATGCCTGTGATCACGCTCGGTGGTGGGATCGCCGCGCTCGTGATGCGCCAGACGCGCTCCGCGATGCTTGAAGTGCTCCGCCAGGAATACATCACCACCGCGCGCGCCAAAGGGTTGGCGCAACGCCGTGTGATCGTCGGCCATGCGCTCCGGAACGCGCTGATCCCCGTAGTGACCGTAATCGGTCTGCAACTCGGTCAATTGATTGGGGGCGCGGTCATCACCGAAACTATCTTCTCGATACCGGGGGTCGGCTCGCTGGCAGCGAGCAGCATTTTCACGCGGGATTTTCCGGTGCTGCAGGCTGTCGTGTTGATCCTGGCGGTCGCCGTGCTGATGGCCAATCTCGCGACGGATATCGTTTATGCGTGGCTCGATCCGCGCATCCATTTCCGTTAGGCGCTTGATGCCGATGGAGACAAGAGGGGGAATGGAAGCACAAGCCGTGCCCAGCATCACGATACCGGCGGTCGCCGCGCCGCGCCGCGCCCACCGGACGGTGGTGCGACGCCTGCTCGCCACGCGCCTCGCGCTGCCCGCCGCGCTCATCCTGCTGGTGATGATCTGCTGCGCGCTCTTCGCGAACGTCCTCGCGCCGTATGACCCGCTCTATCAGGACTACGATAACGTCCTTGCCGCACCGTCCCGCGCCCATCCGATGGGGACGGATGACATTGGCCGTGATGTCCTCAGTCGCATCATTTACAGCGCGCGCGTCTCGATGAGCGTCGGGATCGTCGCGGTCGGGATCGCGCTCGTCGTCGGCGTGCCTCTCGGCCTCCTCGCCGCGTATAACGGTGGCTGGGTGGATGATACGCTCATGCGCATGATGGACGCGGTTTCCTCCTTCCCGGCTCTCCTGCTTGCGCTGGGTATTACTGTCGCGCTCAAACCGGGCCTCATCAATGTCATGATCGCGATTGGTGTGGTGTACACGCCCGCGTTTGCTCGCTTGGCCCGTGGCGAGGCGCTCTCGACGCGCGAGCGCGAGTTCGTGACGGCGGCCCGGGTGCTCGGGGCACGCCCGGCGCGGCTGATCGCGGCGCATATCTGGCCGAACGTCACCGCGCCGATCATTGTGCTCGCGTCGCTCAGGGTCGCGTCTGCGATCGTGACCGAAGCGTCGCTCAGTTTTCTCGGCGCGGGCGTGCCGCCACCGACGCCGAGTTGGGGGCTGATGCTGAAGGCGAGCTACCAGTACACCGAAACCTCCCCGTGGCTGGCCCTTTTCCCCGGCCTCGCGATCTTCATCACGGTCTTCTCGACCAATATCTTCGGGGATGCGCTGCGATCGGCGCTCGACCCGCGTCTGCGCGCTCGTGGTTAAGTCTCATCCGTCGTCGATGCATGAGAAGGAGAACAACGTTGCCGAATCCGAACGCCTCGAAAGAACATCCGTTGGACAACCCACCGCCCTTCCACCAGAAATTGCTCGATTATGGGGAGCGGCCGTACTGGTCGCCGGACGGCAGGCGGATCGCCTTTGTCGAGAGCAATTACGGCGACATCTGCGAGATTGACCTGGAAACCCGGCGGGTGCGCAACCTGACGAAGGGCCTCGGGGATCACCATTCCTTCCTGCGGGTACTCTTCCTCCATAGTGGCGACTATCTGTTGATCGGCCCGAAGGAATTCAAGGATCGCGACATCAGCCGCCGCGTCGAGTCCGAGTTGTGGGTGATGGACAAAGACGCGAAGACGCCGCCGGTCCCGCTCGGACGGCGCATCTTCGAGGGGGCGGGTGTCTCCACCCGCGCCCCGCGAATCACGTACGCCGTGAGCGGCCGCAACGACCCGTCGCTCGGCGGCGACACCGTGTTCGAGTGCCATGTCACGGAACTCGATTATGCCGCCGATGACCCAAAGCTCGGTGCCGACACCGTCTTCTACCGCGCCTCGGATGGGTGGCATCCGGAGCCGCAGGATTTCCGCCGCCACGATCGCGAGGTGATCATGGCGGAGTACCACGGCAATCACTTCACGAACCCGAGCGGCTGGAAGTGCATCGTCAAGGGTGTGGACCTCGACACGGGCGCCGTGCGCACCTACATTGATGAGCCGCTGACCCACAACGAGTGCGAGGGCATCTTCCCGGATGGCGAGCATATCTGCCTCGAATCCTCCTGCGACGCAACCGAGGAGACGTGGACAACCTACAAGTCCCGCGCCGGGACGACGGATCTGTGGAAGCTCAAACTGGACGGCTCGGGCCGTCGCGTCCGGATGACGCACATGTACGACCGGCCGCCGTGGCGCACGAGCAACTCCAATGTCAGCCCCGATGGCCGCTGGCTTGCCTTCATGGTCAACCGCCACTGGGACGAGGCGGGATACGGCTTTGGCTTGGGCCTGGTGGACCTGGCGGCATGGGAACAGACGCCTGCCGCCCAGGAATGGGACACCGGCCCGGTTCGCGACACGTAACGATGACCGATCGGTTCTCACCGGACAGCGAGATGGCCCATGCGGGCGACGGCGCCCGTCTATAGCAGAGAGAGGAAAGAGTATCCGATGCCCATTCGTGTATACGACTATCGCACCGACATCGCCAACCTCATCATCCACCCCGCAATCCGAGGCCGTTTTATGCGCATGGAACCCGCCCCCGCCGGTCGCATGCACAGCCATGATCTGGGCGGCGAGATCTTCCTCGTACTCGAGGGGCAGTGCGAGTTTCTCGTCGAGGACCAGCGGGTGACGTGCGGACCTGGCCAGCTAATCTATGTCGAGCCGCCGCTGAAGCATACGCTCCACGCGGTCGGCGACGGGCCGTGCGTCGTCTACCTGAGCGTCACGCCGCACGTCGAGCCGACGCACACGCGGTATGACGAGGAGTATCGGGCGGTGCCGCCCGAATACGGCACCTGGCGCGGCAAGGCGGGCGATCCGCAGCCGACGGTCGCGACCGCCGATCTAGCACGTTGCTACGCCGCGTCCGCGCGCCGCCTCGCCGACTTGGCATGCGCCAATGCGGAGACGGCGGAAAGCCGCCTCGACACGCTCGTGGACGCGGAATCCGGCGGGGACCAAACCACCGCCAAAGCGGAGATGGATATGCTCTGGCTCAGCCTCCGGGACGCGCTCCGGCAGATGGACGTGCTCGAGCAGGACTGGAACGCCCTCGCGCCCCGGTCCATGCCGAAGCAGTAAATCGTGCCATATGTGTGGATCGTATGCGAAGACGACGAGGGAGGGACGGAATGGCCGATACAGTAGGGTTTGCGGTGATCGGGGCAGGGCTGGTTGGCCCGCGGCACGCGCAGTTCGTCACCGAGGCGCAGGGCGCGACGCTCCGCGTCGTGTGCGATTTGCGGGAAGACCGCGGCAGACCTGTCGCGCTCCAGAATGACGCGACATGGGTCGCGGATTATCGCGAGGTGATGCGGCGCGATGACATTGATGTCGTGACAATCTGCTTGCCGACCGCGCTGCATTTGGAGGTGGCGACTGCCGCCGCCGAGGCGGGCAAGCATGTCCTCGTCGAAAAGCCGATCGAGATGAACATCGCGCGCGCCGCCGCATTGGTTGATGTGTGCAAGCGCAACGGCGTGAAGCTAGGGGCAATCTTCAACCGCCGCTTTGTGCATGGTACCCGTCGCACGCATGAGGTGGTGCATGGTGGCGCGTTGGGCAGGATGCTCGTCGCGGACATGCGTTTCAAGGCGTGGCGATCCGCCGACTACTACAGCGAATCGGGCTGGCGGGGCACCTGGGACAAGGAGGGCGGTGGCGCGCTGATCAATCAAGGGATCCACGGCGTGGACCTGATGACGTGGATCGCGGGGCCGATCACGCGGGTGCAGGGC
>JALYUS010000714.1 GCA_030853625.1 Chloroflexota bacterium | reverse complement strand
TTCGCCATGAAGCCGATGAAGTCCGCGAAGTCCTGTGGGTTTGGTGGCAACCCGCCGTTCGCCGCGCCCGTCCACGCCGGGGAACTGACCGGGCTGAACATCACATTGACGCCCGCCGAGGTAGCGGCATTGACGAAGGCGTCCACATTGGCGACATAGTCGTTGCCGAAGTTTCCCTTCGTCGGTTCGTAACTGCTCCAGCGGATCTGCTGGCGGACCCAGCCAAAGCCCGCGCCGTAGACCTTGCCGAACATGATGTCCTTGCCATTGCTGTCCAGTCCGGCTCCATCCACATTGAAGCCGTAGCCCTGCCCTTGGTCGCCGACATGGACATTCGCGTAACTACGCGCCAGCGGTTGCCCGGCGCAGGGACCCTGACCGATGCAATCGGTCGGCGGCTGCCCGGCAGGCTCCGGCGCGCGCAAGGCGGGGTCGAGATTGTCTTTGTCCGCCTGCGTCACACCGAGCAGACCAAGTTGCACCTTGAACGGATCGGCATTCTCCGGGTGATATTCGAGGCGGTAGCGCTCGAAATACTGCACCCGGTGTGTCTGCCCATCACCGGCCGGGGCGGGTGCATTTTGCTCGTCGAACGGCTCCGAGATCGGGTAGCCGAAGATGATGATGCTGCGCTGAATGTTGCCACCACCGGCCGATTCCCAGTAGGCGCGAATCGCCTTGTTGGCGTCATCGTTCCCGCCAATCGTGTGGTTCGTCTGGTTGAAGAACAACCGTCCGTCGTTCGGATTGCCGACCGGCTGGAAGTTCGGGTCAGTCTTCGCCCGGTCCGCCGTTTGCAGGGCGGCAAGGCGGCGACCGAGTACCTGGAACGGCGTGCCGCGGTTCTCGTCGTGCTGCTCGAAGACGGCGCGCTGCAAGTACTGGGTTGGATGCGTCTTGCCATCCTCGGATTGCTGGTCGAAGACCTTGGTGATCGGGAAGCCGAACTGGGCCACCCCGCCGTTGCCGTACCAGGAATACCGGAACTGGGCGGCGAGATAGTGCCCCGTGTCCGGATAGTAATCTACCGCTGCGGATACCGGCGCTGCCGGTGCGACCGCAAGCAGACTGAACAGCACGAGCGCGACCATCGCCGCACTCATCCAACGCCATGCCCTACCCAAAATCTTACCCTCCCTGCGTGTCATCAACAAAGAGCCTGCGATGCTCCGTGATCGGCACATGCGATCATGCTCAGTACTCCCCCATTGTCGCCCAATCGGTTCCCTCGATATGGGGAGATGCACCAAGAACACGAACGGTCGCACGATCCGCTACAATGGAACCAATCCTGCGCTCGGCGGGGAGTTACTCAATCAAGCCGTCGCGACCGCCGCATGTCGCGCGTCGGGTAGGGGCCGTGGATGACTGATGCACCGGAACTGATCGCACTCTATCGTCGCTGCACAGCGCAGGATCGTACGGCGTTCGCGGAACTCTTCCGGCACTATCACCGGCGTGTCTTCGGCAGCGCCCTCTTTATCACGCACCGTGCGGACGCCGCCGAGGAGATCGTCCAACTCGTCTTCATCGAACTCTTCACCGCCTTCCGCCGCTTCGATCCGGAGCGCCCATTCCTCCCGTGGCTCTACCGAATCATCCACGATGTCAGCATGGACTATCTCCGGCGCGACCGGCGTGGCGCGCACCTCCCATTGCCGACGACGGAATGGCGGCTCGATGCGCTCCTCGGCGCCGACCCGGAGCCTGGCCCCGAGGAGCGGGCCGAGCGGGCGGAGTTGCAGGAAACGATCTGGCGCGCGTTGGAGCGGTTGCCGGCGCATCATCGGGCGGTCCTGGTTCTCCGTCATTACAGCCAATTGAGCGAGGCCGAGATGGCGGAGGCGCTGCGCTGTCGTCATGGCACCGTCAAATCGCGGTTGCACCGGGCGCATCGCGCACTCGCGGCGGAACTGGGCGAGCGTCGCCCGGCAGTCGTGGCGTCTGCATGGCTGGGGGATGCGATGGCTGGGCGGCGCATTGCCCTGGCAGAGCAGTAGAGGAGAGGCGATGGAGCAGGACAACAGATCGAAGTATCCGGGATACGGGTTCTCGGAGCGCCACGCCGACCACCGCATGGACGAAGCGCGGCTCGGTCTGCGCTTAGAGCGGGCATACGCCGCGCGCGAAGCGCGGCTCGCGCCCTCGGACGATGCCCTCGCGAAACTCAATGCCACGCTCGACGCGATTGGCTCGTCTCCCCACCGCCGCATGGAGCATCGCTACCTGTTCGGCGCATGTGTCCTCGCCGCGTTGCTCCTGTTGCTCCTCAGTCCGGTCGCATGGTCGGAGTTCACGGCGAACACGCGGCATGCGACACGATCCGTGGCCGTACCGATTGACCGTGCGGTTGGCAGCGGGATCAGCGCCACCGCCGCGAGAAGCGAAATCGTCACGCCGCCCGTTGCGGTGATGGCGAGCGACGCGGCGAGCGTCGCGCCGCCCGAACAGCGTACGGCGACGAACCCCATCGCTGCCACGAATGGGACAACACTGACGGCGGAAACCAGTAACACCCCACTGCGCGATCTCTTAGCGCGCGCGGGGATTCATGCCTCCGATCCACCCGGCGTATCCGTGAGCGCGGGTCATCTACCCCAGCACTGAGCGCGAATCGCACTGGCGCGCCCCACGATACCGGCGGATGTGATCCCCGTAGGATTTACGGTAGTTGGGGCACTTTTCCTGGTGGTGGCAGGCTAAAGCCCGCCACCACCGGATTCTCTCGCGAACCGCGTTGCTCCTACCCTGCTAGCGGGCTATCATTGCTCATTTGATGGATAAAGGTGGAGCAGGCTTCGGCCTGCAATCCCGCTCCCGGCAGGATAAATCCTGCTCCACCAACACCACGCAACGTTGCAAATGCGTCATGGCAGCCCACTA
>JALYUS010000676.1 GCA_030853625.1 Chloroflexota bacterium | reverse complement strand
GCTTCCAGCCTGCATGATCCACAGGCTGGAAGCCTGCCACCACCATTACCCAAGTGGGTTTTTATTGTTCATTAGCCGACGCGACCGGGGTGTAGAGAGCATGCGGATCATCGTTAATCCCGCGTATCTACCGGACACTGCCGAGCCGCCGCGTGAGGCGATTGCCCGGCAGCGCGTCTGGGCGGCGCTGGTGCGGGAAGAACCGCTGGCGCAGCCGCCGCGCACCATCGCCGCCGTAGATGTCCATCTTGGCGCGGATCGGGCGATTGGCGTCGCGGCGCTCGTTGCATTCCCCGATCTGACGCCGATTGCCGTCGTTTCCGCCGATGCGCCGCTGGCCTACCCGTATGTGCCCGGCCTGCTTTCGTGGCGCGAACTGCCCGCCGCGCTCGCCGCGTTGGAACAGTTGCCCAGAGCGCCCGATGTGCTGATTGCGGACGGCCATGGGCGGTCGCATCCCCGGCGGTTCGGGTTGGCCTGCCACCTCGGCCTCGCCGTGAATCTACCGACACTCGGTTGCGCGAAATCCATCCTCGTCGGGCGGTACGAGGGGTTGGCGGAGGTGGCAGGCAGCGTCGCGCCCCTCGTGGACAAAGGTGAGATCATCGCGATGGCGCTGAGGACGCGGACGGGCGTCGCGCCTGTCTTTCCCTCTATCGGCTACCGGATTACGCTCGATGATGCGGTCGCAATCGTCTGCCGTAGCGCCGTGCGGACGAAACTCCCCGAACCCTCCCGCCTCGCCCACAACGAGGCCCAACGCCTTGCCCGCGCCGCCCGCCCGTAGGGTACAATGGCCATACATTATTCCCGCGCAGCAAGGGGACACGCCGTGGCAACGAAGACCAAACTGACCTATGAAGAGTACGAAACCTTCCCGGACGATGGCAACCGCTATGAAATCATTGACGGGGAGATAGTCGTGAGTCCGTCTCCATTTGAACCGCATCAGGTCGCTGTTGGTGAGATTGCTACCGCGCTCAATATCCACATGCGAGCGCGGAAATTGGGCCGTGTCTATACCGCGCCCTTTGAGATTGTGCTTGGCCCGCATGATGTCTTTCAGCCCGACGTTCTTTACATTGCCCGTGAGCGGCTCAGTATCGTTGACGCGCGGGGGCGGGTGCGAGGCGCGCCCGATCTGTGTGTAGAGGTCCTTTCGGCTTCGACCCGCAACGTTGATCGCATCGTGAAATTCCAGCAGTATGCGCGCTTTAGTATCGCTGAATACTGGATCGTTGACACTGATCTTCGGACGGTAGAAGTCTATGCCCTGGAAAACGGCGCATATATACTCGTCGTGAATGCCCACGGTCAGGATCGTGTTGTCTCTCGATCCTTACCGACGCTGGCGCTTCAGGCGTTTGAGGTCTTCACGCCGCCCGTGTAAAGACAGCCAATCTATGTGCCGTGTTCAGCCGGAGCAACATGCACAGGTGACTGTTCAAAAAGCGTCAATCTCGTATGCCAGCGTCCCAATGCCCGTCGGCGATATTCTCGTAGCCGGGAAAGAGCGGGGAATCTGCGCGCTGATTATCGCGGCGCACGCGGCAATGCCGACAGCGCTCGATGCGCTCCAGCGGTATTGCCCCGCGCCGCTCGTGCCGGATGCGGGCGCGCTCGCCGACGCGACGACGCAACTCACCGACTATCTGAACGGCGCGCGGCAGACCTTCGATCTTCCCCTCGATCTTGTCGGGACGCCATTCCAACGGCGGGTTTGGGATGCGTTGCTCGCGATCCCGTATGGTGACACCGTGACGTATCGTGACCTCGCCCGCGCGCTCGGTCAGCCAGGTGGCGCGCAGGCAGTGGGCGGCGCGGTGGCGCGCAATCCCGTCTCGATTATCGTGCCATGTCACCGCGTCCTCGGCAGCGATGGCAGCCTGACGGGCTACGCCTGGGGCGTCCACGTCAAACGCTGGCTGCTCGACCACGAACGTCGCATCGCAGGCCGCACCCTCTTTTAAAGCCGGAAACCGATTGAACCGCAGAGACGCAGAGAGCGCAGAGGACGCAAAGAAACGCGGAAAGAACGTGGAAACGAAGGAGTACCCGGCAATCCGAGTATGTTCCTCTCTTCTCTCTTTGCGTCCTCTGCGTCTCTACGGTTCTCCCCGGTTTCATTCCCGCTGTGATACGATGATCTTCCCGGCGTGCCGGGGCAGACACGTCAATCAGCCGATGCGGAGGGAGTGCGACGATGGCAGGGGCGCGGAAGAAGATTACCGTCGTGGGTGCGGGGATGGTCGGCGGCACGACCGCGCAACGGCTCGCGGAGCGCGACTACGCGGACATCGTGCTTGTGGACATCGTCGAGGGATTGCCGCAGGGCAAGGCGCTCGATCTCAATCAATCCGGCCCGGTCGAGGGATACGACACACGCATCACCGGCGCCAATGGCTACGAGGAGACGGCGGGGTCGGACATCGTCGTCATCACCTCCGGTATCGCGCGCAAGCCGGGCATGAGCCGCGATGATTTGCTGCGCACGAACATGAACATCGTCCGCAGCGTGACCGAACAAGTCGTCGCGCAGTCGCCGGAGACGATTCTCCTGCTCGTCTCCAACCCGCTCGACGCGATGTGCCATATCGCGCTTGAGGCCTCCGGCTTCCCGAAGGAGCGCGTGATTGGGCAAGCCGGCGTCCTCGACAGCGCGCGCTTCCGCTCGTTCATCGCGCAGGAATTGGATGTCTCGGTGGAGGATGTCACCGCTTTCGTCCTCGGTGGCCACGGTGACACGATGGTGCCGCTGCCCCGCTACACGACCGTCGCCGGCATCCCCCTGCCTGCATTGCTGTCGCAGGAGCGGATTGACGCGATCGTCCAGCGCACCGCGAACGGCGGCGCGGAAGTCGTCAATCTGCTCAAGACGGGCAGCGCCTTCTACGCGCCTGCCTCCGCCGTCTGCGCGATGGTGGATTCCATTCTGCTCGACAAGAAGCGGATCATGCCGACCTCCGTGCTGCTCGAAGGGGAGTACGGCATCCACGGCCTGTTCGTCGGCGTGCCGTGCAAACTGGGGGCGAACGGGCGCGAGCAGGTGATCGAGATCGAACTGACCGCCGACGAATACGGCGCGCTGCAACGCTCTGCCGGGGCAGTCCGCGAACTCGTCAGCGCGATGGCGAACCTCAAAACGCAGTCCGCTTCCTGAGGTGTCAAACCAGGCCATCGCCTACCGATAGCAGGATTGCAGTCAGCATGGAAGACCGTTTCAGCCGAGGGCTGGACAAACATCGTGTACGACGTGTGAGGACGGAGACGCCATATGCCTGGGTACGGTGCGGGGCAGACTCCCAGGGTTGACGTAACGACAATGCGGCACAGGATGGAGCAGGTGGATCACAAGGTAGAGGCTGATACGCTGGCTCGAAAACGGAACTCTGCTGCTCAGGCGATCCTGTTCGATGCATGCGCGGAGAATTGTTAGACATCGCTCCAATTGATCCACCGCGCGACGATATAGATCACCGGGATGAAGTCGAAGACCTCAGGCAGCGCGCCGACGATCAGCCCTGCCAATTGTTGATCCCCGTGCGCGCTCATTCCCCACGCCACAGCCCGCGCGGCGTATGCCGGATACCACGGCCCCGATGTGCCGAAGAGCGCCATGCCGAAGAAGACCCCCACCAGCGAGGCGGCGATGTCGCAGAAGAGCACGCGCGCATAGCCCATCGTCGGACGTGCCTGCGGATGACGGATCATCCACCAGAAGAGCAGGCCAACACTGAGGAAACTCGCTTGTTCGAGGAGATGCAACGGTTCGCTCGCGAGCGTCGCCTGCTGGAGGGCGGGAATGTGCCAGACGAGCAGCGCGCCGACATCGAGCGCCCCGATGACGGCTGGTCGGGAGATGATGCCTACAAGGAGACGGACGGTCCGTGAGCCAGCCCACCATCGTTGCAGGCGGCGTGCCCGCGTTGGCGCCAGCGCCCGCCGCATCGTCGCGGTTGGCCTGCCGAGGACGAGCAGTAATGGTATTGGGACGGTGAGGAGCATGTACTGCACCATATGCACCCACAGGAGCGCAAGCGTGAGTCGATCGAGCGGCGAGATAAGCGTCACGAGCAGGAGCAAGATGCCGGTGAGGAAAGCGATTGCCTGCCAGGCGCGAGGGACCCGCGCCACGCTGCGGCGATGCCAGAGCCGGACAAAGCCACGGAGATAGAGCGCGGTAGCGAGGACAATGAGGAGCAGGGCGACCGGGTCCCAGTTCCAACTCGTCCAGAAATTCGCGGGGATCGGATAATTCTCTACGGTCATCGCGCACTCATTCGCTTATGTAAAAGACATCACCGCCAACCGCTCGTTTCGGGCAATCGAGATCGAGCAACGTCACATCACCGTATCCCAGTCCGGTGCTGACGCCGCGCACACTATACACCGATCATTCGCACGCGCATCGCGGAAAACACTGCTCTATCCCATTGCTCGCGTCTACATATGATTACCCCTGCTCGTGTACGCCGTCATTCTGGTACGATGCCGCGAGAATCATCGTGGCACTCTCCATGCATTTTGGGAAGGAATGAAGCCACGCCGAAGGGGGTTTATAACCGATGGCACTGAAGAATCATGCGAAAGACTTTCTCAGCATCATGCGGACGGTGCAGGTAGACGACTTGCAGGCGCAAATCGCGCAACCGCCGCTCGCGCTCGTCGTTGGGCCGGATGCGCGGCTCGCGCAGCAGTTCGCCTTCGCGCTCGCCGGTGGAGAAACGCCGGACGAAGAGACCGCGCGCCGTTCGATGACCGTGGCGACGCCGGATGTGCTGGATGGGTTGCAGGTCGGACCACTGCCGTACGACGCGGTTTTTCTCCTCGATCCAACGCCCGCCATGCGGCAGCATCCCGTCCTCCGGCGCATCATCAGCGACCAGCGGCAGACGGCGGTGCTGGCGATCATCACGGCGCCGGGTACGGTAATGGACCCCGGCATCCCTTCGATCACCGTTGCGGACCCGACGAATGCACGGGCGCTCCAGACGCTACGCCTGCGGATCGTCCCGATGCTCCACCCGGATCGGCGAGTCGCGTGGGGCCGCACGTTCGTCGGCTTCCGGCAGCCCCTGACGGATTACCTGATCGAGCAGACGGCGCGGGCCAACGCGCAGTTCGCGATCATGACGGACATCACGGCGCGCATCCCGATGGTCGGCGGGCTTGCCTCCACGGGCGCGGATTTCTTTGTGTTGACTAAGAATCAACTGATCCTCGCCTATCAACTCGCCGCCATCCACGGGCGTGACCTGAGCGATCAGAAGACCGTGATGATGAACGCCGCGCCCTATCTCCTCGCCGGTCTCGGCTGGCGGGAACTGGCGACGCGGGCGGTGCGCATCGTGCCGGGCGCGTCGTTCGTACCGAAGGGCGTGATCGCCTACGGTGGCACGATTGCGTCGGGCCTTCTCGCCCGCGCGCTCGCCAACCCGGACGGTGTACGAGCGTGGCTGCGAGGCGTGCAGGAAGGGACGAAGACCTCGCTTGGCGTTGGCAACAGCCGGATGCAGGACGCTAAAGAACGCATCGGTGGCCTGATCGGCTCGGTCGAAGAACGCATCGGTAGTCGCATGCATCGCGCCCCGAAATTCCCGCGCCCCTCCGACACCCACCTCTCCGTCTCCCCACCTGTCCACGTCGTCCCCGCCGCCGACTAGAGAACGAATCAAACCGCCGAGCCGCCAGGAGGGGGGATTTAACGCAGAGGACGCAGAGGGCGCAGAGCGCGCAGAGATCGCAGAGAAATCAAATAGTTTTTCTCTCTGTGTTCTCTGCGTCCTCTGCGCGCTCTGCGTTAAATTCCCCTATACTGCGGGTGGAAGGAGGGATGATGGCGCGGGAACGGGCAGAGATCGTTATTATTGGGGCGGGGGTGATGGGGGCGAGTCTCGCCTTTCATCTGACGC
>JALYUS010000674.1 GCA_030853625.1 Chloroflexota bacterium | reverse complement strand
GTTCCCTTATCGGCGGCGGCCGTGCCGCTGAAGTAGATCACCGGGCCGCGCAAGTCGAATGCCTGCTTCGCCCGCGCGGCATCGCCGCCCGTGACATCCGCGATATGGACACCGACGCCGATCCGGTGCAACCGCGTTTCTGGGACGCCCTGCGTGGCGAGGAATGCGCGCTCCTGCGCGGTCTGCACGATCGTCGCGTCCGCTTCACGCAGCAGCCGCACCTGATGGGGCATCGAGTAGTAGCGCACGATGCGGTGATCGCCGGGCACGCCGAGATGCACGAACGGGGTGACGACGAGCGGAATCCCCGCCCGGCGGGCGGCGGATGCCCCAGCAAAGACGGTGGACTCGATGGAGATATTCGCCGCGTGGACGAGATCGAATTCCGTCGCATGGACGCCGACCCAACGATGGAGCGCGGGCGTCCACGGCGAAAAATGCCCCCCGCGACGGAGCAGCGGATCGCGGCCCGGCAGCGGCGGCAGGCGGCTCACTTCCGCCATCGCGCGGCGGAGGACGCGATACCCCACCGTCGAAGCAGGATAGTGGCGAACCGGGAAGCGCAGGACGCGGACCCCTTTCAGATTCTCTTCCGGTGGCGCATCCACGCGACGAGCACGTGAATTCCAGAAATACTCCAAATCCCATGCATCGGTCGTCGCGACCGTCACTGTGTCGCCCGCCGCCGCGTATCGTTCGGAGAGTTCGCGGATGTAGTTCTCCGAGCCGCCTTCATAGGGCGCGTAGCGCTGGACGATATGGAGCAATCGCCGGGGGGTGCGCCGCACCTACGGCGTCCCGGTGGGGCCGACGGTCGGCACGACGCTCGAACCCGCTGGCCCAGTGGTCGGCGCAACGACCGTGACTGTCCCGCTGCCTATCTGCTGCTGGATGGCAGCGGACCGGCTCCGCGCTTCGTCCCCGGCAGTGCCGGCAGGATCGAGGTCGGATGCCTGGCGGTATTCATTGAGCGCGTCGGTCAGGCGCGGCGGTTGCAGAGCGGTGTAGGCATTGCCGAGGCCGAGATGCGCCTGCGCCGCCGTATCCGCTGCCGGTTTCAGCGCGAGTGCCTGCGCGAACTGGTTCTGCGCGTCGGGCACATCGCCGCTATTGAGGAGCAATACGCCGATGCTGACATGGGCGCGAGCATCGTCGGGCCGTAGCAGCAGGTAACGCTGATACGCGATCAGCGCCTGCTGATACTGGCCCGTCGTATAGTAATAATCCGCGAGTGCGCCTGCGGCGTCTGCGTCGTTTGGGTTCGCAGTGGCGCGGGCGATCAATTGGTTTGGATCAGTCTGCGAGGGCGTGGTTGCCGCCGGAGTGCCGGTACTCGTGCTTGTGAACGTCGCGACGAGCGCGAAGACCAGCGCCAGCGAGATGGCGATGCCGAGAACGACAAGCCCCCGGCGGGCGCGCCGCTGATTAGCGGTTGGGCGGCGTCGCTGCGGCAGCGTTGTGCGGGCGCGATTGGCGGCGCGCCGCCGCTGCGTGGATGACGGCATCGCGCTACGGCTCCTCATCGAGCGCGCTGAGGGCGCGCCGTAATCGCAGATCGCTGATCTTGCCCTCCGCAAGCACCCGTTCCTCATCGCCAGCCGATGCCGTGACAACGGGAATGCGTAGACTATACCGCGCTTCCAGATCGGCATGCCCGGCGATGTCAACGACGCGCAACGTCGCGCCAACTGTCGCGGCCACCGCGCGGGCGACCGGCTTTTTCGCGTCATCGCAGAGATGACAGCCGGTCCGCGTATAGAGCGTGACCGTCAGGTGTGGTTGTTGGCGTCGGAGGCGCCGAGCAAAGAAATTCATACGCGCAGTATCGGCAGCATAACGAACCGGCGTCAAGCGGGCGACCCATCAGGAGCGTTATCGAGGAGACGCGCTGCCGCCTCCCGCTGGGCCAGATCGTGGCGGCGATACTCCTCCTGCCATTCCGTCGGCATCGCACCGATCATTTCGTATGCCTGCACCATCGGTGTCTCGCCGCCATGCCATTCGCCCGCGACCACATCGCCGAGGAAGATGGTCATATCCGTCGCATCGAGCATGCCGACCACCCGGCATTCGACAAAGCCCGGCGTGTCGGCGAGGATCGGGCTGCCAGTGACGCCGGGCGTCCAATCAAGCCCAGCGAGTTTCTCTTCCCCCGTATGCCCCGATCGAAAGCCGAGTTGCCGGACGAGATCGGCGTGCTCCGCCGCGAGCGGATGGACGGCAAAGGCACGGCTGGCGGCGATCAGATCGTGCGTGCGGTTCGCCTTCCATATCTGGATTAGCATGCGCGGATGTTCCGGCAGGATGGACGCGGAGAGCACGCCGACCGCGATCTGCCCGCCCGCGTCACCGTCGTGCGCCGCCGTCACCGCGCACACCGGCCCCCATAACCGTGACGTGATCCGCCGTATCGCTGCCAAATCCATACCAACTCCATCCGTGAAAACGAATTGTCAGAACGCCCGAGGAGAAAAGTCGAACACAGAGCGCAGAGCGGGATCATTTTTTTTCTCTTCTCTGCGATCTCTGCGCTACGTATCATCACTCAGGGCGGCGAGGCGGGCGCGCAGGCGGGCGACGCGCTCGTCGGAGGCGGCGAGGCGGTCGCGGGTCGCCTGCACGACATCGGGTTTGGCCCGTGAGACGAAATTCTCATTTGCCAGTTGCGCGCGGGTGCGGTCGGCGTGTCCCTCGGCCTCCGCGATGTCGCGCGCCAGGCGCACGCGCTCCGCCGCCACATCCACCATGCCGGTGAGATAGACAACCACATCCGCCACGACGAGCGCGGTCGCCTGCGCGGGCGCAGCCACGGATGGCACGATAGACAGTTGATCGTCCGCGACCCGCGCGAGCCGCGAGAAGATGTCCCGTTGAGACAGGAGTGCATCCGCGTGCGGGCCGGCGGCAATCGTCGCGGCAATCCACATGCCCGGTTCCACGCCCGCCTCACTGCGGGCATTGCGCACCGCCCGCACGAGATCAATGAGCAGACTGAACGCGCCTTCCGACGCGACATCCGTCGGCCCCGGTTCCGGCCACGCGGCGACGATCAAGGCGTCACCGCCGTGTGGAAGGCGCTGCCAGATCGTCTCCGTGATGAACGGCATGAAGGGATGCAGCAGCCGCAGTGCCCGTTCGAGGGTGTAGGCGAGCGTTTGGCGCACGACCGCCGCGTCCACCCCCTGCAATCGCGGTTTCGCGGCCTCGATGTACCAATCCGCGAGATCGCCCCAGAGGAAATCGTAGATCTGTCGGCCTGCTTCGCCGAGTAGGTAGCCCTCCAAAAGCCGCGTCACCTCCCCTTCCAGTGTGTGGAGGCGGCTGATAACCCAGCGATCGGCGAGCGCCATCTGCCGCGTCTCAGGTGCGGCGGGGCTGCCGTTAGCATCCCGCGCGATCTGCTCCGGCGTGATATTTGCCAGGACGAAGCGGGCGACATTCCAGAGTTTGTTCGCGAAGTTCCGGTTGCCCTCGATCCGATCCACGGAAAGGTTGATGTCATTGCCGGGCGATCCCATCGTCATCAACGTGAACCGCAGAGCATCGGTCCCATACGTATCCGTGAGGTCGAGCGGATCGAGCACATTGCCCCTGGTTTTGCTCATTTTCTGCCCATGCTCGTCCCGAATGATGCCGTGGAGGTAGACGGTGTGGAATGGCACGTCGTCCGTCATCGCGAGGCCCATAAAGATCATCCGCGCGA
>JALYUS010000660.1 GCA_030853625.1 Chloroflexota bacterium | reverse complement strand
CCCCTGACCCCCCTGATCCGGCTGTGGCACGTCCCAGCACCCCGCCGCCTCGATCAGTGCGGCGAGGGTGGGGAGCGACCCGCCGCCATTCAGCCAGTCTGTCACATCCCCTTTCTCCGCCACGTCGGGCAGCGTGACGACCTTGACGCATAACGCGACCGGCGCGAGCTGCGCCGCGACCGCGAAGGCATGGTTCCAGCCCACATCGTCATTGTCCGGCAGAATGACGACCTGCCGCCCGACAAAGAACCGGTTGAACTCCCTGCGCCACTTGCCTGCCCCGCCGGGGTTCGTCGTCGCCACAAGGCCGAGGGCGCGCAGCGTGTTGACATCCTTCTCGCCCTCAACGATGTAGACGGTCATTTCCTGCGGCGCGGCAAGCAGTTCCGGCAGGTGATACGGGATGCGGGTGATGCCGTCGAGGTGATAAATCCAGTTGCCTCGGCCATCCGGCCGCCGCTGCATAAACTCCTTGTCCGCAGAGCGGACGACCTGAAAAAGCAGTGCGCCACTGGCATCAGTGTAATCGTAGAACATCGGATTCTCCCGTGGTGGCGCGGGAGGAAGCACCCGCAGGTGCTCCCCATTGCGCGTCGAATAGCCGCCGCGTTCGGTCGCCGGGGCGCGGCGCAGGTCATGCACCCATGCTCCCGCCGCTTCATTGAAGGAGATCGCCTGCGCGCTCCATTCCTCGCGGGTGCAATAGGCGAAGTTGCCGTCCGTGCTTCGATAGCCGCTGCATCGCTTGCCCTTGCCGCGCCCCATCTGCTCGTAGCCCCGGCAGACCGGGCAGGGGTTATCGCGCGTGAATCGTTGGGAACGCTGGACGGTCATGATGCGTCCCCCAGCGTGTCCATCACCGCCGCGACGACGAGGAGCCATGCCTGATCGAGGCGTTCAGCGGTTGATGCATCGTCTGCCGCGTGCGCCGCCTCGGTCGCGACGACAAGCATGTCCGCCAGCGGGCCGAGCAGTTTCCGGTGCGGCGCGTCGTGGTCACGATGATCGGTGGGAAACGATGGCACGACGGAGGGTGTGAGGGGTGGAGACATCCGGCTTGCTCCTTTCGAGCAGACAAAGCGGCCATGCCCGCACGGTGATCAGCCGTACAGAGCTGGCATACAAACAGAACAAATGTTCATGTATAAAGAGACCGGAAAGAGGCGAAGATGGACAAATCTATAGAATTGTGTGCAGTAAGGCGTCAGGACGCTGTACGAATGGCGGCGCCTCTCCGTCCTGATTTTGCAGCGGGCGGAGTATACTATCGGAAGGGAGCAACGGCGCTCCCGAATGCAACGCAGCAGGAGCGATACAACGATGCGTCGAACGTCTGGTTTCCTTGTCAGCGTGCTGGCCGTCACACTGATTCTCACGGCATGTGGCGGCACGAAATCCGCCGATGCACCCACCACACTGACTGTCGGCTATATCCCCGTTATGATTGACGCCCCGCTCTACGTCGGCATCGAGAAGGGATACTTCAAGGCGGAAAACCTCGATATTCATCTCGCCCCGCTGGCGGGCGGTACGGACATCATCACGCAAACCGCGACGGGTAACTTCGATGTTGGCCTCGGCGGGCTAGGCGTCGCGACGTTCAACGCCCTCGCCAAGAAGATCGGTATCACGGTCGTCGCGCCCCTCCATAGTGAGACGCCACCCGTCACAACGCCCCTCGTCGTCTCGAAGAAGGCGTACGATAGCGGCCAGTTCCATTCGGTCGCGGACCTTAAAGGCAAGAAAGTCGCGATCAACGCCGCCGGTTCCGCGACCGAATACTGGCTGGCGCGGGCGCTCGAAAAAGGCGGCTTGAAACTGAGCGATGTGCAGGTGGAAACCGTCGCCTTCCCGGATGTCCCCGCCGCCCTCGAAAATGGCGCGATTAGCGCCGCGATGCTCGGCGAGCCGCTCGTCACGCAGGCAAAGGACAAGGGGCAGATCGTCGTCCTCTCCGACGACTTCATCAGCGGCTTCTTCCCGACGATTGTCCTCTACAACACGACATTCGCGCAGCAGAAGCGCGGCCCGGCGCAGGGCTTCATGAATGCCTACATCAAGGCGTGCCGCGATCTGCAAGGCAACGCCTTCAAGACCGACGCCATCGCCGCTATCGTCGAGAAATACACGCGTGTGCCTGCCGATGTGGTAAAGCGATCCAACGCGCCGACTTTTGACCCGAACGGGCGCTTCCGCATTGATGACCTTCAGGCCATGCAACAATTTTATTTTGAGCGTGGAGGTCTCCTCTATAAGGAGCCGCTTGATATGAATAAAGAAATCGACACTTCGTTCGCGACGGCAACTATTAAGCAACTTGGTGAGTACAAGGGTTGAATCATGTGCGATGATAGAGATGCTTCCATCACTGATCATCCCCATGTACATGGGGGTGAACCGTACACGAAAGTACCTGCTGATGTTGCCAAGCAGGTGTCCCCACGCAGTGGGGCAGTACTTGCGATCAGTGATGGAGCCATCTTCCTCCATAATGTTTGCCAACGATTCGGCACAATCCCCGCGCTATCGAATGTAAATCTTACAGTGCGACCGGGGGAGTTCGTCTGCCTCGTCGGGCCGAGTGGGTGCGGGAAGACCTCGCTCCTGCGCATCCTCGCCGGGCTGGCGCGACCAACGAGCGGGACGGCGCACCTCGCCGGGCGGGTGGCAACGGTCTTTCAGGGGCAATCGCTCTTTCCGTGGCTGACGG
>JALYUS010000647.1 GCA_030853625.1 Chloroflexota bacterium | reverse complement strand
TAGCGGAGGGCATCAATCGGCTTGAGGCGGGAAGCCCGTCGCGCCGGATAGACCCCAAAGAATAACCCCGTCGCCGTCGCGAACGCCACCGCGATCACCACTGACTGCGGCGAAACAATCGTCCGCTGCCACGTCTTCCCCACAATCACCGCTGCCGCCAGCCCAAAGATCACCCCGGTCAGCGCCCCGATCAGGCTAATCAGCACCGCCTCGGTGACGAACTGCGTCAGGATGTCCTTCCCCTTCGCACCAATCGCCTTGCGAATACCGATCTCCCGCGTCCGCTCCGTGACGCTGACGAGCATGATGTTCATGATGCCGATGCCACCGACCAGGAGCGAGATGGAGGCGATGACGAGCAGGAAGATTTGATAGGTTTTCTGGGTCTCCTCGGCGGCCTTGATCTGATCCGCCTGATTGGTCGTCTGCCAATCAGGTTGGCCGTTCTTGATGCGATGCTGGGCAAGCAGCACGTCATTCGTCTCGTTAATCGCCTTGTCCACGGTTTCCGGGCTGGTGGATTTGATCGAGATCGTGTTCACATTCTTGCCCGCGCCCACCGCCTGTTGCCGCCCGCCGGTGAGGCGTGAGAGCGCAGTGGTGATCGGCACGTAGACCTGGTTATCGCGGGAGCCGAAGCCGTTGCCGCCCTTGACTTCCATCACCCCGATGACGCGGAACGACTCACCGTTCATGCGCACCATCTTGCCGATGGGATCAGAACTTGGGAAGAGCGCGGTGGCGATGTTCGCGCCGAGATCAACGACCGTGGTGGCGCTCGATATATCCTGATCGGCGATCCAGTCGCCCTCCGCGACATTGTAACTATGGACATCCTGATAGGAGGGCCAGACACCGAGGATGCCGCCGAAGGTATTCACTGCGCCGACGGTGATCCTCCCGCCCCGCTGCACTTCCGGCGAGATCGCAGCGGCATCGGGAACGGCGCCGGGTACGGCAAGCGCCTGGGCATCCTCGACCGTCAGGGTGTTTTGCTGATTACCGGTGGCGACGCCCGCCGAGCGCTGATTCGCTCCCTGCACCGTGATGAGGTTCGTGCCGTTCGCTTCCAGTTTGTCGCGCGCGGTCGCCACGACGCCGTTACCGATGGCAAGCAGGGCGATCACCGCGCCAACGCCGATGATGATGCCGAGCATCGTTAGCAGCGTGCGCATCACATTCGCACTGAGACTCTGGACCGAGGAGCGCAGGCTCTCTGAGAGCGGCACGCCGCCCCGCCCGCGCGAGGTTGGCGGCACACTGAGGAGCGACAACTGCGCGACGGTCGTTTTCTCGCCCTCGACTGATGACGGTTCCTGCGGCACGGCGACGATTGACTGAGCCACTGCTTTGCTCCTTACGGCGTGCGTCAGACCGTCGCCGGGAACGGGATCACTTCCGTCCGGGCGGCGAGTTCGGCGGCGGCAGATCGCGGCTCATGGACCGCTTCGTCCGCGCCGAGATAGCCGTCGCGGATACGCAGGACGCGACGAGTGTATTCCGCGATGTCCGGTTCGTGCGTCACAAACATGACTGTAATCCCCAGTTGCATGTTCAGCCGCTGAAAAATATCCATCACCTCGACCGATGACCGAGAATCGAGGTTCCCGGTCGGTTCATCAGCGAGAATCAGTGAGGGTGTGGTAACGAGTGAACGCGCGATGGCAACGCGCTGCTGCTGGCCACCCGACAATTGGTTCGGCTTGTGATCCACCCGGTCGCCCAACCCGACCGCATTGAGCGCCGCGATTGCCCGCTCGTGCCGCTCCTGCGGTTCCACGCCCGCATAGAGGAGCGGGAGCGCGACATTATCGAGCGCGGTTGTCCGTTTCAGCAAATTGAACGACTGAAAGACGAAGCCGATCTTGCGGTTGCGCACCTGGGCGAGACGCGTCTCGTCGAAGGTGGCAACGTTCTCGCCGTCCAGCAAATACTCGCCGTCCGTTGGTGTGTCGAGGCAACCGAGGATATTCATCAGCGTGCTCTTGCCCGAACCGGACGGCCCCATGATCGCGCACAACTCGCCATCGTTGATCGAGAACGAGATGCCCTTCAGAATCTGCAAGTCGAATTCGCCGGTCTGATACGATTTTGTGAGATTGCGGACTTCGATGGTCATTGACGCATTATCCTCCTGGTCGCGCTCCACCTGCGCCACCGGGCGCTCCACCTGTGCTCCCCGTACCGGCAGCAGGCAGGACGACGGTATCGCCTTCATTGACGCCGCTGAGAACCTCGGTGTTCCGGCCATCCGACAAACCCGTCCGAATCGGCACGAGGAACGTCGAGCCGTTGAACAGGACCGTTACTGCTGGCTGCCCATTGACCTGCGTCACTGCACGGGCCGGAACGGTCAACACATTCGCATGGGTCGCCGTCACGATCTGCACCGTGGCGTTCGCTCCCGGTTTGACGGGCGCCTGCGTCGGCGCAATCGCGATGCGCACCGGAAACGCCGTCACGTTCGATGTCGTGGTGGCGACGGGAGAAACGCGCTCAACGCTGCCGGGAAGCGTCTGACCCGGTACGGAATCGAGCGAAATGAGCGCCGCCTGGCCGACCTGCACCGTCGCCGCATCGCTCTCCGAAACGCTGACATCAATGTGCAACTGGGAGTCGTCCACGAGATCGAAGGCGGGCGGATTCGTCGCTGACGTGCCACTCGCCGCGATCTGCCCCGGCACAACGTTCACCTGCGTAATCAACCCGGCAAACGGCGCGCGAATCGTCGCCTTATCAATATTTAACTGGGCAAGATCGCGTTGCGCCTTCGCCTGATCGAGCGCCGCGAGCGCCGTTTCGAGGTCCGGCGTTTTCGCGCCTGCCGTCAAGTCATTGAGCGTTGCCTGGGCAGAATCCACTGCCGACTGCGCCTGCTGCAAATCCGTCGCCTTCGGCCCGGCCTGGAGATCATTGAGCGCCGCCTGGGCAGTATCAACCGCCGACTGCGCCTGCTGCAAATCCGTCGGCTTCGGCCCGGCGAGCAAGTCATTGAGCGCCGCCTGTGCGATATCCACTGCCGACTGCGCCTGCGCCAGATCCGTCGCCTTCGGCCCGGCGAGAAGATCATTGAGCGTCGCCCGGGCCGAATCTACTGCCGCCTGCGCCTTCGCGACATCGGCATCGGTCGGGCCGCGCTTTAGTTTGTCGAGTTGGGCTTTCGCTTGATCCACGGCCGCTTGCG
This sequence comes from Chloroflexota bacterium, assembly GCA_030853625.1. Classification (GTDB taxonomy): domain Bacteria; phylum Chloroflexota; class Chloroflexia; order Thermomicrobiales; family JALYUS01; genus JALYUS01. Next base: position 7,197 of record JALYUS010000647.1, on the reverse strand, counting down.
CCTGCGTCACATCCTCAGTGGTCGGCCCAGCGACCAACTTACTGACTGCGGACTGCGCGTCGTTCAACTGCTGCTGCGCCGTCGCGTTGTTGTTAATTTCGGCATTCTTCGTATTCTCGTAGGCCAACTGGTTCGCTGTCTGCGTCTTCTCCGCCTGTTGTTCGGTGAGATAGGCGGTATCCGCTGCCTGCTTCAATGTATCCAGTTTCAGGGGCGTGATCGTTGGCGGCAGGGCCGTTGCCACCGGGGCGGCCGTCGCCTTCGTCGTTGAGGTCCCTGACGCCGACGAACCGCCACCCGCCGCCGATGAACCGCCACCACCACCCGTCACACCCGGCTCAACGTTTGTTGACTTCGCCTGCTGGTACGTCGCGTTGGCAATATCGAACGCGCGCTGCGCCGACCGCGTGGCGTCCGCCGACTTTTGCCAGGTGATGAGCGCCTGTGCCTTCGTGTTCGCGCTGTCCGACTTCACTTTGTCAAGATTCTGTTGCGCCTGCTGGACCTTGCTCTGTGCGGAAATGACATCCGCCTTCAGTGGGCCTGCGTTGAGCGCATCGAGTTTCGCCTGCGCGGAACGGACAGCGGCTTCCGCATTGGTGATATCTTGCGGGGTCGTCGTACCGAGGATGATCGCGTTGTAGCTGGCAATCGCCTGGTCAAGATTCGCCCGCGCCACCTCGATGTCTTTTGGATTGATCGTTGCGGTCGCTTGATATTTCGCCTTCGCCGCATCCAGATTGGCCCGCGCGGTTTCGATATCTTTGGGCAGGATCGTCGCGGTCGCCTGATATTTCGCCTTCGCCGCATCCAGATTTGCCTGCGCGGTTTGGAGATCCTTGGGCAGGATCGTCGTGGCTGCCTGATACTTCGCCTTGGCCGCATCCACAGCCGCCTGCGCGACATTAATCTGTACGGGTGTCGAGCCCGCCGCAACCTGATCGTATTTCGCTTGCGCGGAGGCAACGTTCGCTTGCTGCTGCTGGAGGGTAAGCATCAGATCACTCGTGTCGACGGTGCCGAGAATGTCATTCGCATTCACCCGTTGGCCAACCACCACATTGACGGTTTTCACCGTCGCGCCGGAGGTGAAATTGAGCAATACCTCCTGAAGCGCAGTCACAACGCCGCTGGCGCCAACGGTCGTACGAATCGTACCGCGCGTCACTTTCGCGGTCTGCGCGGCCGCCGGCACACTCGCGTTCGACGGGAGACCGGGAGCACCGCAGGCGGTCACAGCGCCGACAAGCACAATCATGAGCGCCACGGCTGACGACCGCCGCGAATAAAGCAGCCGACCACGCATTTTCACCCCAACTCCCTTAACCCTAACTCGCCACTGTCGCCCGCGCATCGGCCGCATATTTCTCAAGCGGCCGAAAAACATCTGCCCGTGCCGCCGTACCAACGGTATGCGGAATCGTCACGACGATCGTCGTACCCGCACCGAGGCTGCTGTGAACGGCGATCTCGCCCTGATGCCCGTCAACGATCTCGCGGACAATCGCGAGACCGAGGCCAACATGCTTCCCCTGCCCCGTCCGCGAACGCTCCACCTGATAAAACCGCTCGAACAGTCGCGGTACGTCGTCCGGCGGGATGCCTCGGCCTGTATCTTCTATAACGAACTCAACCCTGTTCGGGCGCGCAGTCCGCGCGGACACCGTGACCTGACCGCCCGTGTCCGTATACTGTAGGGCATTGTCGAGGAGGTTGACAAGCACTTGTTCGAGCCTGCCCGCATCGGCGTTTATCACGAGATCGTGCGGTGACACCCATCGTACCGTGATCCCTTTTACCTCACCGAGACGCGCGTAGCGCCTACCGACATTCTCGACCAACTCATCCACCCGGAGCGGCGCGACATCGAGGCGGACGGTACCCGATTCAAGGCGTGAGAGTTCAAGCATTTGCTCGACGAGACGGCGCATCCGCTGCGATTCCTGCTGGATGATCTGCGCGAGGTCCTGATACTCGTTCTCGCTGTCATTCGTCACTGTGCCGTCAATCATCGCCTGCGAAAAACCCTGGATCGAGGTCAACGGCGTTTTCAACTCGTGTGAGACGTTCGCGACCAACTCGCGTTGCGCCTGCTGGGCGCGCGCGACATTCGTCGCCATCGTCTGAAAGGCATTCGCCAGATCACCGATTTCATCGTTGCTTGACCGCACACTCGCGAGGCGCATTGCCCGGTCATAGTCTCCACTCGCCATCGCGTTTGCGCCCTGGGTCAGCGTTTGCAGGCGTGAGGTCAGTGAGCGCGACAAAACAAAGGCGACGAAGACCGAGACGAGGAGCGCGGCGATCATCACCCACCGCAACCGGCCGATGATCACCGACCATGCGTCGGTGAGCGCACTCTGCGGGGTGGCAACGATAATAAATGCGGTTGCCGCCTGCTGATCCGCCGGCGCGCCCGCGAGCGGATTACCCATGCCGAACGGTCGCCGCCGCTCGACGCGGTACGTCGCGACCGCGAACGACACGGCATCAGGAGCGGTGAATCGCCCCTGATAGACAGGACGCAGGGGAGGGGCCCGGGTATCCGCCTGGTTCGCCGACACCGGCCAGATCGTTCCAACGTATTTGTTTTCGCTATCCGCCTGCACCACGCCGCCTGCGTCCGTGTAGACGACCAGCACATTGCTGCTCTTCTGCGCATTGAATAGGTTGACGATGTCTGTGGGGGTGAATTGGGAGAATTGCCGCGCACTCGCAGCCCCCGCGACCGTCTGACCGAACGACGAGAGTCGTTCAATCGCGTCCTGCCGTTGGTAGTAACGAATGACATACGCGGCGGCAGCGCTCGTCGGAATGAGGCACACCGCGATAATGAGTAGGAATGCGAGGCTCAATTTGCCACGAATCGTATGCATTGTCGTCCTTCTGTACGCCAGAACGGCTGCGAGGCAAGCCTAGCGTATCGCTGTAAGAATCTCTGCGTGCAAGCGTAAAAAAAGCGTAAAATGCCTTCCATAGCGGACAAAACATGGCCTCCATACGTGCCGGGAAGCGGAGCAAATGCCACGTCATAGCCAAATGCCTCCGGCCCGACGACCGGCGAGGCATCACGCGTCTTCAGTTGTACTGCCGCAGGGATACCGAGAACGGCGACACGCAGCCCATATCGGGTGATTTCTGTCGTCACAGGATCGCCGGATTCCTCATTAACGAGGGTAATCAAATCCGATACGGTGGCGACGACCCGCTGCCGCTCCGGACCCTCCCAGGCGATTAAATTCTCGTTCTGGAAGGCGATTGCCATCTCGCGAACGCAGCGACAATTCCCTCGGTCACATCATCGGATGTCGCGCGTTTTGCCGCGCCGAGTAAGTGACGACCATCCAGAATCACCGCATCGGTATTCGTGCCGCCAACGTCAACGCCAGCCCGAACGATCACGAAAACCCTCACATACAGATTGTACCGACAAGCCAGAAAATATGATACGATGCGTGTACACGCATCGTATCATATTGCATTTTCACCAGACAGAGAAGAGAAAATAGGTCGTTGCATACCGATCCGGCATCATTGGCGTGCCGTCGTTGGCGCGTATTCACGGATGATGCCCGCGAGGATTTTCACGCCACGTCGGATCGCGTCATCGTCCGCGAATGAGTATGACAGCCGGATGTTACGCCGCCCGCTCCCGTCGAAATAGCACCCGGCGCCGGGAAGAAAGTCCACGCCGTGCGCGCGCGCTTCCGGCTGCATGTCCACCGAGTCATAGCCTGCCGGGAGCGTCAGCCAGAGGAAGAAGCCGCCATTTGGCTCTGACCATTCGATGCCTTCCGGCATCTCGGACTGCAAGGCTGCGGTCATCGTGTCCCGTCGGCTGCGGTAAATGTCAATCAGATCGCCCACATGCTGCTCAAGATCACCGGATGCTGCGTACTCCGCCGCCACATGCGATGCGAAGGGGCTTGTCCCGCCATCCGCCTTTAATTTCGCCATCTTCTCGATCAGTGTCGCCGGGCCGACGCACCAACCGAGGCGCATCCCTGCCGCCATGATTTTAGAGAACGTCCCGGTGTACATAACGAGGTCTGCGTCATCAAGCGTCACGAGCATGGGAATGCGCTCACCGGAGAATCGAAGGTCGAAGTACGCGTCATCCTCCAGAATGGCGACGTTGTACTCCTTCGCTAATGCGAGGAGACGCAGGCGCCGGTCGAGCGGCATGGTAACGCCCGTCGGGTTCTGGAAAGTCGGGATCGTGTAGATGAACTTCGGCTGAACACCCTGCGCTTTGCACTCCGCGAGGCGGTTCGCCAACGCATCCATGCGCATCCCTTCGTTGTCCATCGGCACGCCAATGCACGTCGCACGATGCGCAGCGAACAACCGCACCGCACCCTGCCACGTCGGCTCCTCGGAAAGGATGATGTCACCGGGATTAAGCATCGCGCTACAGACGAGATCAATCGCCTGCGACGCGCCAGCGGTAATCAAGACATTCTCACGTTCGACGACCACGCCGTTGTCGCGCGCCAACTTCGTACACAGTTGATCTATCAGGCCCGCATAGCCGACGGCGGAACCGTATTGCAGCGCCCACTTACCATTCTTCTCCATCGACCGCGCGGTCGCTTCGGCGATGCGTTGAGCGGGCAGGCTCTCCGGGTCGGGGAAGCCGCCCGTGAAGGAAACCCGGTCGGCGTTCCCATCTGAAAATCCGGCTGGTGCGCTCGCAGGCAACGCTTTCGCCTGGTCCGAAAAAAGGCTCTCCAGCCGCGTCTCTTGCGCTTGTGCCATCAGTGATTCCCTTTCGCACAATCATCCATGCGAGCAATCAAAGCGCCAGGAACGTCAGGAAAACACGTAACCCAGAGAACACGGAGAGCGCAGAGGGCGCGGAGGGGAGAAAATAAAGAATCACTCTCTGTGGTCTCTGCGTCCTCTGCGGTAAATCCTTTCCCTGGCGGTTTTGCAATCATCTGTCAGGCCGATTCCGCCGCGACGGGGTTGCGCAGCACGCCGATCCCCTCGACTTCGACCTCGATTGTGTCGCCCGGCTTCATCGGGCCGACGCCCGCCGGTGTGCCGGTGATAATCACATCGCCCGGATCGAGCGTCATGACGCGGGAAATGAACGCGATCAATTTCGGCACACTGAAGATCATCTGAGACGTCCGCGCGCTCTGTCGCACCTCACCATTCAGACGGGACTGGACGGAAAGGTCGTCTGCACGCAGGCCGACGTTGACAGCAGGACCAAGAGGCAGGAAGGTGTCAAATCCCTTCGCCCGGGTCCATTGGCCATCTTTCGCTTGCAGCACGCGCGCGGAAACATCGTTGCCGCAGGTCAGGCCGAGGATGTAGTCATAGGCGTCCGCTTCGGAGACGCGCCGCGCGCGTTTGCCGATCACGACCGCGAGTTCTGCCTCGTAATGAATGTTCTCCGTGTCGGCAGGTAACTCGATGGTCCCGCCATTGCCGATCAGCGCACTCTGCGGCTTCATAAAGATGACGGGTTCGTCCGGTACATCCCGGTCGCGCCCGCCCTCTTTGACGTGGTCCACGTAGTTGAGACCCACCGCGACGATCTTGCCGGGATGGACGGGCGGCAAGAGCGTTAGGCTCGCCAGCGAACCAGCCGCCGCACCCGGCGTCAGACCGGAGAAAGGGTCTCCCGTTGCGGTACGGACTTCTGTGCCTTCGAGCACGCCATAGCGCGCGCCACCATCGGCCATGTAACGGACGAATTGCATCCTATCCTCCTCTAAACTATCGTGCCAGCAGCAGTGACGATGCGCGATTTTCGGTCGCACGGTAGTTTATCATGCAGGCAGGCAGGCGCGGAACCCTTGTCTACGACCCGAAGGCGTATTCGCACGGAACGAAACCGTCCTGCCTGCGAAAGAACAGCGAGAAGACCGATTCAGTTGATATTCTCATACACGACAACGATACGAAGGATGTGAAGAACATGCTTGCGCTCACCGCCGATGACATTCGCGCGCTCGTGCCGATGCGCGACGCAATCACTCTGATGAAGGAGGCATTCCGCGAACTGTCCGAGGGCGCTGCCGTCGCGCCCCTGCGGACGCCGATTGAAGTCGCGCCGGAACGCGCCGTCGCGCTCTTTATGCCGGCCGCTGTGCCTTCGGTCGGCGGGCTTGGCCTGAAAATCGTCTCCGTCTTCCCGAATAATTCGTCGCGCGGCCTGCCAACAATTCATGCCCTCGTCTGCCTGATTAACCCCGAGACCGGCGCGCCACTCGCCATTATGGACGGGACCTACCTGACCGCGCTTCGCACCGGGGCGGTCTCCGGCGCCGCGACCGATCTGCTGGCGCGGCGGGAGGCGCGGATACTCGCGCTCTTTGGCGCAGGCGCGCAGGCGGTGACACAGGCGGAGGCGATCTGCGCCGTCCGCTCGATTGCGGAGATCCGCCTCGTCGCGCGCTCCGCCGCGAAGGGCACGGCGTTCATTGAGCGTCTTCGTAAGCACGCGCCCGATCTCGCTGACCGCGTCCGCATCGTGCTTAATCCGGCAGAGGCATTGCGCGGCGCGGACGTGATCTGTACTGCCACCCCCGCGACCGCCGCGCTGTTCGCGGACGCCGCCGTGGAACCGGGCACTCACATCAACGCAGTCGGGGCATACACGCCAACGATGCAGGAGACGCCGCCGGAAACGATCGCGCGGGCGCGCATCGTCGTGGATCAGCGCGCGGCGGCGTGGGCCGAGGCCGGCGATCTCGTCATCGCCCGCGACCGTGGCCTGATTACCGAAGCCGACATCTACGCGGAACTCGGCGAACTCGCCAGTGGTGCGAAACCGGGCCGTCATTCACCGGACGAAATCACCTTCTTTAAATCCGTCGGCAATGCCGTGCAGGACATCGCCGTCGGTCGCCGCGCGGTAGACCGTGCGGCAAGCCAGGGGTGGGGCCAGACAATCAACCTTTCATAGAGACGATAGCAAAACCATCAAGGACGCCAACAAGGGAACGGGAACGCAGAGGACGCAGAGCGCGCAAAGAACACAGAGAAGGGGGGGGAATGATTTTTCTTCTCTGTGTCCTCTGTGTCCTCTGCGCTACTCCCTTCTCTTGACATCCTGGCGGTTCATTTTGCAATCCGTTCTCAGTCCGCAGCGAGGGGCAATTCCTGCCGTTTCGGCCCGTCAATGCAGCGCTCCTCAAACTCCTGGCGGAACTTGAGGATCATGCTTTGCACCGGCACCGG
>JALYUS010000621.1 GCA_030853625.1 Chloroflexota bacterium | reverse complement strand
GGGCCGGATGCATTCGTCGGCGGCAATGACGCGATCAGCCTCGATACAAACCGCGCGTCGAACCATGACATCAAAATCATCCTGCCACTCGTCCTGCTCGTCGTGCTGATCGTTCTCTGCGTCTTGTTGCGGGCGATTGTCGCGCCCGTGCTGCTGATACTCACGGTCATTCTCTCCTTTGCGGCGTCGCTCGGCGTCAGCGTCGTTGTCTTCGACAAACTCTTCCACTTCGCGGGGGAAGATTCGTCGCTGGCGCTCTATGGCTTCATTTTTCTCGTCGCGCTGGGGATTGATTACAACATCTTCCTGATGGCCCGTGTGCGGGAGGAAGCCACGCATCTCGGCACGCGACGCGGCATGCGCAAGGGGCTGGCAGTGACGGGCGGCGTGATTACCTCGGCAGGAATCGTGCTTGCCGGTACTTTCTCCGTCCTCGCCATCCTGCCGCTCGTCGTCCTCACCGAAGTCGGTTTTGTCGTTGCCTTCGGCGTCCTGCTCGACACGCTGATCGTCCGCTCAATCCTTGTCCCGGCCCTGACGCTCGATGTAGATTCCCATATGTGGTGGCCGAGCAGCCTCGCCAACACGGACAGCGACCGACAGACGGAAATGGCGGACATGCTGGCGGAGCGCCGTGCCTGATACGCGTTCACAATCGCCGTTGCGCGGGGTATGGCGGCGCTTGATCCGGTGCGACCGGGTCCTGCGGGATGTTCGTGGGCATCAGCGCATTGAGCGTGAGGCCAAACGCCAGCCACCGGACGATTTCCACCGCGAGTAACACTTCATCGCGTCGCCGCGCCAATCCCGGCCCGTGCCCCTCAAGAAGCGGGTCCAGCACCAGTGCTGTGATGATGAGGGGCGGCACGGAGAAGACGGCGACGCGGGCGAGGGGTGGCCACCGGTGAAGATCGAAGGCGTGATACGCCGCGCCGATGATGCTCGCCGCCAGCAGAAAGACGGGCCAACCAAGCAGCAGCCGCCAGCCACTGCCCACGCCCGTTGACGCGAGAACGCCTGCCCCGCCGAACAATCGGAAGCCGAACCGCAGAAACCCGAGAAGACCGTTCGTGGCGAGGAGGGCGGCGACACCCGCGAGAACGCCGAGAAAGAGACCCCGCTCCTCGCGGAGCGCCCCGCGCGCCTTCCGCACGACAAAGAGCAGCACGGCGAGAGCCAGAAAGGAAGAGACGGCAGCGATCGGCAGCGAAACCCGCTCAAAGAGATTGAGCGCGGCCGGGCCGAAGAAGACGCCGGCGAGCGTCACCACGAGGATGTAGAGGAAACCACCAAAGGCGACGGCGGGGAGGAAGAGTACGAATGGCTCGTCGAGCACCCCCACGGCGATTGGCGTGATGATCCGTAAGCCGGGGATAAGGCGACCGACCACGACCGACCACGGGCCATACCGTCGGACGGTCGTCTCCATGCGCCCCAACCGTTCCGGCGTCAGGTGGATGAATCGGCCGTAGCGGGCAACGAACGGGCGCCCGACGCGCCGGGAAACGCCGAACAGGCCGCTTGCGCCGACAATCGTAGCAAGTTCCATCACCAGGAGGACGACCCAGAGATGCTGCCGGTGCTGCGCAACGTCAACACCGGCAAGCAACATCATCAGGTCGCCGGGAACGGGGCTGGGCACGCCCAACTCTTCGATGAAGATGATCCCGGCAATGACGATGAGCGGATGGACGGTGAGCAGAGAGTGGAATGTGTGGCTGAGTGCAGTCCCGAACACGATCACGGCACGATCCCCTCACGATGCCACGCTGCTACCCCGCACCTGCGGCGCGCGTCCCGTTGCAGGATCGTTGCCGGAGGGTTCAAGCCCCCGTGCTGTAACATCGGGTGCGGACAATAGTAACAGGCCGTGTCACCTCTGGCTCGTTTTCTACCCCGTTTCCGTCGTGTAGTCTCCGGGGAGAGTATCGAAAAGGCCCGACGCTCCCTGTGGACGCCACAATGGCACAGCCGCCGTCTCGTCGAGATCGAGCGCCTCTCCTTGCGCGGCGGCATCCAATCCACGCAGGATGATCAGCATGTTCTGGAAATTCTGCTCAATCGTGGCAATCACCGGCGCGCCGTGAACGATCGCCTCGGAGAAGTTGAGGAATTCGCCGTAGTAGCCGCTGTCAATGCCGTCGAAACGGTGCATCTCGATGCGGCCATCCGGGCGATGGATCGCGATCTGTCGGCTGCTTGCCTGGCCGCCGAGCGTCATGACGCCCTCCGTCCCATAGAGCCGCATCTCGTTCGATTCGGACGGCACGGGGATGTCGGGATAGCAGGCGGTGTAGTTGCCGATCGCGCCACTCGCGAACCAGAGGTTGAGCGTCAGGTCAGAGGGAGCATCAATCGTCGTGTTGGCCGTTTGGATCGCCCCGGAGACACGCCGCACGCCTCCACAGAGCATCCGTATCTGCGCCGTATGGTGGACGCCGCCATCGAGATGCGCCCCGCCACGATAGGCAGGATGATGCCGCCACGGGGTGCTGGAGAACCGGCCCGGTACCGGCACAATCTGATTGACCATCCGCCACGTCATCAGATGCACGCGGCCAATCGCGTCCGCATCGAGGAGCGAGCGGGCGAGGCGAAGATCGTCGCGGTAGAAGCAATTTTCCGCAATCAATACCGTGCGATCCGGGAACGCGGTTTGCAGGGCGACGAACGCGCGCCCCTCGTCCTCATCAACACCCGTCGGCTTCTCGCAAATAACATGCTTGCCCGCCGCCAGGCAATCGCGTGTCACCTGATAATTGAGCGGGATGGGCAGCGAGATCAATACCGCCTCGACATCATCGCGGCGCAGAAGGTCGTGGTAGTCCGCGTGGTAATCAGCCATCGAAGCGCCGCTATAATTGGCGAAGTGTTCCGCCTTCGGGCGGCTGTGATTGGCGAACGCGGCGATAGTGAAGCGCTCCGGCATTCGCACCAACGCCGGCCAGTGTAGTTGCTCGACTGCGAGGCCGGTCCCGATCACGCCGAGGCGGATCGGCCGCGCCGTATCGTGCCTGTCATTCACGTGTGCCTACCTTTTCTTCTCGCAGGAGCCGCTATCGCCGCGCCACCGCAGCAATACGTGGCGGGATCGTCGGCATGCGCTCGGTGTTCGCTGTGTGGGCATGCTCGCGTGCGTAGGCGACCGCGTCGGTCCAGTCACTGTAGCGCCCGAGCGGCGTCCCACCCTCTTCTTTGAGGACAAACGTTCCGCCCCGCGCGTGCAGGTCATAGCGCTTGCCGCGGATCGCGAAATGCCAGAGCCGGAGATCATATGGGTCGGCGATCAGACGCACACCTGACACATAGCGAAGGAGGCGTGGCATGGTAGGGTCCCTTTCGTGTTCATCGGGATTGTGCCAATCGTCCGAAGATTGCATACATTAATGAAACGACGAACGCTGGCGGTGGTTGCGCTTCGTGCGGGAGCAAAATTCGTGTGGGGAAGGTGATTGATAACCGGTGCGCCTTCGTGAGGCAAGTGCGGTGGGTTCCCGGTATGATCCCTGCGATGACGGGGCTGATTGGTTTGGGAGGCGCGCAATGTTGTTTGGAAAGGATCGTGCTGATGCATCGGTGGCCCCTGCTTTTGATCCTCACATGGACGCTCTGCCTCGGCATCATGGCGCCGGTCGCGGTGGCGGCGGCCAATCCGACGGTAATCCGGTACATCGCACTCGGCGATTCATATGCCTACGGGATCGGCGCGAGTGATCCGGCCAGTCAGGGCTACGTCGGCCCGTTTACCGCCGCCCTGACCGCGTCTGCCCGCATGCCTGTCACCGCGCTCGATCTCGCCGATCCCGGCGCAACGAGCGCCGATCTAATCGGTGATTACGCGACGCGCGGAAGCCAGGGTACTTCTCAACTCGCGCGCGCCGTTCAGGTGCTCGGCGCGGGCGGCGTCAACCTCGTCACACTCGACATCGGCGGGAACGACATTCTACGTTTGCTCGACACGGGAAATGCCTGTGCGGATACCGCGATTGTCAGCGACGCTTGCCTCGCTGCCGTGCAGACTGCGCTCCTGGGGGATACAGCGGTCAACGTGCCGCGCATCCTAACCGCACTCGTGACGGCGGCGAAACCGGGCACACGGATCATCGTGCTGACCTATCCGAACCCCTATTCGGTTGGCACGAACGGCATCATCGAACAGCGGGTCAATGCGGCGGTGCAAGGCCTGAACACGATCATCATGGGGGCCGTGACCGCCGCTCAATCGGTCGCAGCGGCGCGTGGCGTGACGTTGACGACGGTTGATCTCTTCCCGCTCTTCGCGGGCCGGGCCGGGACCTTGAC
>JALYUS010000620.1 GCA_030853625.1 Chloroflexota bacterium | reverse complement strand
CTACTGGCTACTGGCTACTAATACTTGATCACGTCCGATTGCTGCGTGCGTGGCTGCCAGCCCTTGACGGATTGCACCTCAATCGTCGCTTCGTGGAGCATGAAACGCGCTTCGGAGGCGAGCGCGAGGTATTGGTATCCTTCGGCGATCCGGGCGCTTACTGCCTGATGATCGGCGCAGTGGATACCGGCGGCGACGTGATGCTTTTTGCAGGTCTGGAGGATGTGCTGCATTCCCTCCTGGAAGACCTTCGCTTCGGACCACATCGCGGGCGTTTCGCCCATATTGCCGAGCATGTCGTTCGGCCCGACGAAGACGCCGTCAATGCCGCCATCCGCGAGCATCGCATCGAGGTTATTGATCCCTTCGGGCGACTCGATCATGATGATGACGCAGATCTCGTCGCTCGCGCGTTTGTTGTACTCGCCCGGCTGGGCATCGAAAGAAGCGTTATACCGCCCGCCACCGTACGAGCGGTTGCCGACCGGTGGATGCTTCGCCGCCCGCGCGATGAGCCGCGCTTCTTCGACGGTATTGACCATCGGCGCGACGATGCCCCACGCGCCGGCATCCAGCACGCGCTTGATGTTTTCGTGGTGTCCTTGTGGCAGACGCACCATCGGCGCGCACCCCGTGCCACGCATCGCCATCATCATCAGGGCGACGGTTTCGATGTCAATCGCGTTGTGTTCCCAGTCAATCGTCAGCCAGTCGAACCCGGCCGTCGTCATCGCCTCGACGGCGAGCGGCGCACCGTAACTGAGCCACGTTCCGACCGATGGCCGACCCTCTTTGAGCGCCCGCTTGACATGATTTTCCCGCATGTTCTTCTCCCCCTTCGGGGAGCAACGAGCAATGAGTAGGATGTTGATCCCCTCATTGCTCATTGCTCAGTATTCCGGCCAGATGACCGCTTTCGTCCGCGATGAGCGGTTCCAATTCACCAACGAGTTCCAAAGCGTCGTTCGCCCGCACATCGTCGAGCAGGGCGGGCGAAACGGCGAGGGTATCGAGGTGCAAGGTGCTATGAATGCGCGCGATGCGCGGGGCGCGTTCGACGCCGCGCAAGGCGGAGCGGATCGCCCACTCGATGGCATCCTCATCGTTCGCACGGATGATCGGGATTTTCGCCGCCGCGATCGCTTCGGCGGTGATCGCGTTCATCATCAGTGCGTGATGGTCAATCTGATCGAAGACGCGCCGCGTCGTGAAGTCGGCGAAGCCGATGCCCATCGCGTTGCCGTGCGTCTCCGGCGTCAGGCTGAGGATAACGATGCGGGTAAAATCCGGCACCTTCGGGCCACCGAATCGCCGCCACATGCCGATGATGTTCGGGTCCATCCCCGTACCGCTGATGTTCTTGCCCATCGTATCTATGATCAGCACGTCCAGTTGATCGAACGGCACGCGCGGCAGCAGCGTATTGGCGACGGTGAGGAGTGCGGCGTCGGTGGCGATAATCGCGTCGGGTGGGGAGACGCGAATCGTATACACCTGCTCGTAGGCGTTCTCGACGATGTGCATACCGGCGATGATGTTTGCCCGCTCGATTGTGATGGCGGCGGCGTCCGTGATGTGCGTGCCGAGGCCGACGGAGTGCATCTGCTCCGCGCCGTGTCGCTTGCCCATGCCGACGGCGATCATCTTCGACACGCCGCTCTCGACCGCGCCCCGGAAGGCGGTGTGCGCCTTGACGCGGTTGACGACGATCACGCCGTCCGCCTCGCGCGCCATGCGGTCGTAATAGACGGGAATACCGTCCGCCGTCTTGCCGAGTTCGACGACCTCCATCGTCGCGCGGACGGGGCAGCCGAGCGCCTCTTCCGTCATGCCATACCCGGCCATCATCTCGATCTGCCCCTCGGCGGTCGCGCCACCGTGCGAACCCATCGCGGGGATCAGAAACGGCTGCGCGCCACGGCCTTTCAATTCGTCCACGACGGTGCGGAGAATCGGCACGATGTCCGCAATGCCCCGGCTGCCACCAGTGAGGGCAATTGTCGCGCCCGGTTTGATCGCGGGGAGGTCGCCAAGCGCGGCGATCCCGGCCCGAATCGCGCCCGGTACATCATCGAGGTGCTGCGGCGAGAGTTTCTGGCGGATGCGGGCGAGCGGTGGCACGGTCGTCACCGCATGTGTTCGCGGTGGCGCTACGACCGTTGATTGGAGCGAGTCCCCGACCGTGCTCATTGCCCGCGCTCCTTCCCTCGCGACCGTCCCAACTGCTCACTTCTCACGCGACGTAGCCTACCACCGCATTGCACGAAGCGAAACCCTTCCGTCCTCGCGG
>JALYUS010000211.1 GCA_030853625.1 Chloroflexota bacterium | reverse complement strand
GAGAGGCCACAGCGAAGCGCGGGGAAGCGGGCATTGCGGATGCTTCGGCGCGCGCGGCTCGGTCTTGCGGGCGTGGTCATGTTGCTAATCGTGGCGACTGCGGCGATTCTCGCCCCGATCATCGCGCCGCATGACCCCAACGATCAGGACCTGCGCGCGCGCCTTACCTGCCCGATTGGCGCCTCGTGCCAACGCTACGGTTCGACCCCGCCGCAGACGATCACGGGATCATCGAATCATCTGCTCGGAACGGACAACCTTGGCCGGGACATCTACAGCCGCATCCTCTACGGGGCAAAGATCTCTTTGATCGTCGGCATAACCGCCGTCGCGCTTGGTGGTGGAATCGGCACGGTCCTCGGGTTAGTCTCGGGCTACAGCGGCGGCGTGATTGATGCCATCATCGGCCGCATCGCGGATGTGCAACTCGCCTTCCCGTTTCTGCTGCTCGCCATTCTGATCTCGATTGTCTCCGGCCCAGGCTTGAAAAACGTCATCATTATCCTCAGCATCGGTGCGTGGGTACCGTTCGCGCGCGTCGTGCGCGGTAGCACACTCGCCGCGAAGGAGTACGAGTACGTCGTTGCCGCCCGCACGATCGGCGCGCGCGCGCCCACAATCCTTTTCCGGCATATCCTGCCGAATGTCGTCACACCGGTAATCGTCATCGCCACCTTCGCCGTCGCGGGGACGATCATCGCGGAGGCCGGACTTTCCTTTCTCGGCCTCGGGGTCGGCACGAGCGTCCCGACGTGGGGGAACATGCTCGCCGATGGCCGCGCCTATATCAGCACTGCGTGGTGGCTGGCGACCTTCCCTGGTGTCGCGATTATGCTCACCGTTCTCTCGATTAACCTGATCGGCGACTGGCTGCGCGATATCCTCGATCCCCGGCTACGGAACATGGGCTAGGTAGAATACACTTGTAACTATCCGAAGCACGCACAGAGAGGACGCAGATAGATGGTAACTGAAATGAATACGCTCACCGTCGGGGTTGTGCTGTTTGATGATGTGGAAGTGCTCGACTTCGCCGGGCCGTTCGAGGTCTTCGCGGTGGCGGGGAATGTGACGGAGGGCGGGTTTACCGTCGTCACGGTCGCGGAGCGGGCGGACGCAAGCAAGCCGATCATCGCACGTAACGGGCTGAAGATCGTGCCGGATTATTCGCTTGCGGATGCGCCGCACCTCGATCTGCTCGTCGTGCCGGGCGGGCAGGGAACACGGCGGGAAGTTTCTAATCCGAAACTGATTGGCTGGATCAAGCGACGTGCGGCGGAGGCGCAACTGATGACGTCCGTCTGCACCGGCGCGTTCCTGCTCGCCGAGACGGGCATCCTCGCGGGCAAGACCGTGACGACCCACTGGGCAAGCGTCGAGCGGATGGCGCAAACCTACACAATGGTTCATGTCCGGGGCGATGCCCGCTTCGTGGATGAGGGCGACATCGTGACGAGCGCAGGCGTCTCGGCAGGAATTGATATGGCGCTCTACGTCGTTGGTCGCCTCAAAGGCGCAGCGACCGCTGCCAGGACCGCCCGGCAGATGGAATACGACCACTACAAGCCCGACACGCTGTAATCGTTCCCTGAACAATGCGATGAGAGAACCGGCACCACACGCGACTCGTTCTCCTATCGGCGCGTTGCCGGTTGCCGCTTGCCACTCTTCACATTTCGGCTATCAGTCGCAGGCATCGCGCGATTGCGCTCGCGCAGATAGGGATGGCCAGTGGCTTCGTTGCGGCCGACACCGAGATGATGTTCATAGACGAGTTTGCCGCCGAGGTAGCCGCTGTACGCGATGATCAGGAAGGAGACGAGCACGAACAGAAAGGCGAGAATGGAGACCTTCGCCTCGTTCCAGCCCACGACGTGCAGAATAAGGCTGACGATGGCGAGCGCCGCCGCGATCAGGTTGAGGACCGCATGCGTGTTCGCGGTCGAGCGTGTTTTTGGGGCGTTGGCCGGGATGTCCGCCCACTCGGCAGCACCCGTGATCGCCGCCAGCACCGCGCCGATCACTCCGATGAGCAACGCGATCGTCGCCGCCTTCACCCAGGTGTTAT
>JALYUS010000600.1 GCA_030853625.1 Chloroflexota bacterium | reverse complement strand
CCGCTCCGCTTGCGCAACATTGGGCGAAGGGCGGCGCGGGTCGTGTGAAATGCGCCCTTCAAATTCGTATCCAGCACGGCGTCCCAGTCCTCATCCGTCATCCGCATCAGCAGTTGATCGCGCGTGATCCCGGCGTTGTTGACGAGCACATCAATCCGCCCGTACTGCTGGATTGCCGTCTCGATCAGCCGTTCCGCATCGTCGCGGCTGCTCACGTCGCCCTGCACGAGCGTCGCCTCGCCGCCCGCCTCGATGACGGCCCGCGCGGTCTCTTGTGCTGCCGCCTCGCTCCCTTTGTAGTTGACGATCACCGCCGCGCCATCCCGCGCGAACCGCACCGCGACCGCCCGCCCAATCCCCCGGCTTGCGCCTGTCACGACGATGATTTGCCGCGCCACTTCTTCGGGCATCTTCCCTCCCTAGCATTCGTGCTCTTCAATAGCCCGCAAAATTATCTTCATTGTTTGTGCGGGATCACAGTCAGAGTTGTCAATCCGATGCTCGTTTGTTCTGAGCGAGCGTCGCTTCAATTCATCATTCCATGCCAAAGATGCCCCGTGATCCCGGAATCCGCTGTCTCTCGTTGGATCAAGAACCCGTCGTTTCAACTCGTCATCGCTCTCCACAATCAGGTCAAAGATGATGTAGTCAATGTCCGAGAATAGATCGGGGATTTGCTGGACGCGAAAGTCCTCCAAGTCGTTGAGGATGACGTGTTTGTAGCCATAGTGAACGTAGTTTCGCACAATGAAGGTGAGATTCTCGAAGGACATTTGCTCCTCTCGTGGACTTATATTCGTCCACGCCCTGTCCAGATGGAATTGACGGAGATACCCAAACTCTATGAGGGGCCATTGCGTTTCGGCTTGTATCAGCCTACAGATTGTCGTCTTTCCGCTCCCCGGAGCGCCACCGACGACAATCAGGTCAAGCATGACAGCATGTCCTTTCAGCGAAGGCCACTTCAAACCGCAAGAAGTGCGTCGCTCGTCTGCGTTCGCGCCTCTTTGTCGGTGCGTTTGATGAGGCCGCTGAGGACGTTGCCGGGGCCGATTTCGAGGTAGTCGGTGATGCCGGCGTCGCGCATCGTCTCGACGGCGCGCACCCACTGGACGGGCGAGAAGATGTGATGGATCAACTCGGCACGTAGATCAGCGGCAATGGCGAGCGGCTGACCATCCACGTTCGCCATGATCGGCACGGCGGGATCGGTGAGATCGGCTGCTGCGAGGAGTGGCGTGAGGGCATCGGCGACGGGGCGCATCAGCGAGGTGTGGAAGGCCGCCGAAACGGGGAGGATGATCGCCCGGCGCGCGCCACGTTCCTTGGCGAGGGCGGCGGCGCGTTCGACATCCTCCTGCCGCCCGGCAATCGTCACCTGACCCGGCGCGTTGATGTTCGCAATCTCGACATGCGCCTCCGCCGCGAGCGCCTGCACTGCTTCGGTTTCCATGCCGAGAATGGCGGCCATCGCACCGTGCCCGAACTCCTGCATCAGTTGGCCGCGCCGCCGCACGAGGCGCACGGCGTCCACGAATGGGAGCGCGCCGGTGCAGACCGCCGCCGAATACTGGCCGAGACTATGCCCGGCGGCGAACGCGGCATCCGGCAACTGCCCCCGCCGCTTCAGCGCCTCGAACTGGACGACGCTGACGACGAGGAGCGCGGGTTGCTGCGTGTCTGTCTGCTGAAGTGTGGCGTCCGGGCCGTTCCAGATGATGTCGCTGAGGGCGAAGCCGAGGGCGTCGTCCGCTTCCGCGAAGCGCTGCCGCGCCTCCGGTTCAGCGTCCGCGAGCGCCTTGCCCATGCCGACCGCTTGCGAGCCTTGCCCCGGAAAGACCCATGCCGTCGCAGTCACGCCGCCCCTCCTTCACCACCCCGGCCCCAGCGAATCACCGACGCGCCCCACGTCAGCCCGCCCCCAAAGGCGACGAGCAGCAGGTTCGCCCCGTCGTGTAACAACCCTAGATCGGCCGCCTCGGAGAGCGAAATCGGGATCGTCGCGGCGGAGGTATTGCCGTACCGGTCAATATTGACCCACACCTTGTCGCGCGGTAGGTCGAGCCGCTTTGCTGTCGCCTCGATGATGCGCAGATTTGCCTGATGGGGAACGAGCATGTCAATCTCGCGGAAATGCATCCCGGCCCGCGCGATCGCTTCAATCGCCGCGTCTCCCATCGTCCGCACAGCAAATTTGAAGACCTCGGAACCCTCCATCGTGAGGTACTGGTCATGCCGGTCCAACATCTCCTGCGTCACGGGCAATGTCGCATCGCCACCGGGGGCTTTGAGGAGACGGCCGCCGCTACCGTCCGCACCCAGCGTCAGGGAGAGCAGGCCGCGCGGCTGATCGGTCGCTTCGAGGACGACCGCGCCCGCGCCATCACCGAACAGGACACAGGTGCGGCGATCAGTGTAGTCCGTCAGGCGGGTCAACGTCTCCGCGCCGATGACGAGGATGCGCGAGTAGACGCCGGTGCGGATGAACTGCGTCGCCGTGCCGAGCGCATAGAGAAAGCCGGAGCAGGCCGCGCCGATGTCGAATGCCGGGATGCGCGTCACACCGAGCAGACTCTGGACGACACAGGCGGTACTGGGAAAGAAATAGTCCGGCGTTGCGGTGGCGACGATGATCAGGTCGAGGTCGGTTGGTGCGAGGCGCGCGACGGTGAGCGCGTTGCGGGCCGCATTTGCGCCGAGCGTCGCGGTGGTCTCATCCGGCGCGGCGACGCGACGCTCGCGGATGCCGGTGCGCGACATAATCCACTCATCATTTGTCTCCACCATGCGTTCGAGGTCGGCGTTCGTCAGGACGTGTTCGGGCAGATAGTGGCCCCAGCCAGTGATCGCCGCATACCGCTCGCGTTGTTCCGCCATGCCCGCGCCCCTCTCCCCGCTCTCACTCACCACCGCTCCACGTAGCATACCAAAGGAGCGCATCCTGTCGCGCGATGTGTAGCACGACGCGACCAGCGCTTCATAGTGCGAAACGCGGATCATCATCACTCCGTTGTATTGCCCACAACGTTGGTGTACACATATGCGGACGCTCGCTCACTATCGGTAGGGGGTTTACCGAAAGAGTGAGCACACGAGGTCGTCGAGGCCGGAGGAGGGTGCGATGCGGACACGCGGATGGTGGCTGGCGCTGGTTGGCATGATGGCGGCGCTCTGTATGGTTACGAGCGTCAGCGCGGCGGTGACAACGTATACGGACCCGCAAGGGCGCTTCTCGATCACCGTCCCTGACGGGTATCAGCGGTCATCCGAGTTGGGGCCAAACATCCTTGCCTTTAATTCGCCCATATTTGTGGGGGCGAATTTCAACGTCATTGCGGCAACCGTGCCGACGGGTACGACGCTCATACCCTTGATTCCAACGCGAGCGCAGTTCGAGGACCTGTTCCGCGCGGTTCTGTCGGATCAAGCGACTTTCGATTTCTTGCCTGGCGGCTTTGGTGCGGCAACTATCGCTGGACACCCAGCGGTCCAGGACGACTCCATCCTTACAACGAATGGAGAGCGCATCCGTCTTCGCCAATTTCTGATCTTGGACGGCACGACGGAATATGCCATCAGTTTCGGGGCGCGAGAAACGGAATTCGATGCATTTGTGAAGGAGTCGCACATCGTGCTCGATAGTTTCACGATTCTTCGCGGCTCGCCAAGCACGTTTATCCACCGGCTCGGCGACGGGTAAGCGATCCCGTACTACGGTAACAAAAACGGGAGTAGTGGCGACCACTCCCGTTCTTCATTTCGCCTTGATTGCCGCGAAGACTATTGCTCCGTGCGACGGGTGCGCTGCTTGATCTCGATGATCTGGTTGCCGCGATACTGGCCGCACGTCGGGCAGACGTGGTGCGAGCGCATGTACGAGCGGCAACCCGGGCAGACGACGAGATGCACGGGCGCGATGTGATCGTGGCTGCGGCGCATGCCCCGCTTCCCGCGCGAACAACGAAACTTTGGTACGGCTCCCATGCGCGTGCGCTCCTATCGTCGTAGTGAAAACCTGCGTTCGGCGCGCGGGCGTCCGCGTCAAT
>JALYUS010000591.1 GCA_030853625.1 Chloroflexota bacterium | reverse complement strand
GCACCGCGCGTGGCGATTTGGCAGCCAGGGACGGGATCATGTGCGATTTGGGCATAGTGACGGGTTGCTGACGTCCAGTATAGCGCATCGGCGCGGTGTGACCGGGAACGCGTTTGCGAGCGGGATGTGCGGTCGGGGGAGAGCATCGTCAGGGATGGTGCGCGCGACGGCACGGACGGCACGAACGTGAGATTGCCCGTTCACCGCCCGGCACCGGCGCGGTCGGACGCGCGGGGCTTTCCTCCCCAACGCTTCAACGCCCCGCGCTTTCCGATTGCGCGATAGTGTTCGGTGCCTTTGGCTTTGGTCGTGTCGCCGCCCCGTTTGCCGATCGTCTTGAGATAGTCGCGAATCTGATTGTTCATACTCCCTCTCTCCCGCCTCGACTCCTTGCGGGTCGAGGCGAGGGGCAAGGAACATCGTTTAGACCGTCAGTTCCTCGTCGACGTAGGTGACCATCCCGTACTTCTCGGCCATCTCCGCGCGAGCCTCTTTCCATTCCTCGCCGAATGACCCGTCCGAGGAGATGTTCAAGCCATCCTTGAGGAAGTACTTCAAGGTGATGAGCACCTTCATGACGATCGCGTCGTACGGTTTCTCGGCCGTCTTGCAGAAGGCGAAGACCTTGCCGTCGTTCGCACGATAGTCATCGTGGATGTCGAAATGGAAGGTCTCGTGACCGTTGTCACCGACGCCGTTGAAGCGGATCTCTGTCTCGGTGAGCACCGGTTCCTTCCGCACATCGCTCTCGTACTGGATCAGCCCATCCGCGTATGCGGCGTCCAAAATCTCTTTCAGAATGACGCGCGCCTCCACCGGGATGGTGGGTAACGTGTCGAATTTCCAATAGTGTGTATATCCCATATATCCACCTCCTTTCTATTCATTTGTATATGAATATATATATTATAGCAACCAGCTTACTATTTGTCAATCAGCAAAGTCGCTCGGTGCACGGGCATGCATTGGTGGAGTCTCTCGGGATCGGTAGGGCCGTGCGGCCTCTTGCCTTCACAACTGTGCGTGCGACTATCCGGCGGCCTTTGCTTCTTGGATCACCGTTTCCCACGGAGGGGTCGTACAGGCCCGCCCCGGCGACGTCGAGAACGCCGCTCTTGCGGTATCTCCGAAAGCGGTAGACGATACCCGTATACGAACTTTGCATCAGGCATTCAGCATCGGTGCATCAATCGCAAAGACGATTTACTGCGAGGTAGTAGCTAGTGATCGATCTCGACAACCAACCGTTTGATGCCCGAGTGGCAGCGGCAGGATCGCGTCGTATCGAACTCTTCGCCTTACTCGCTGCAGCGCCATTGGGTGCATCATTGATCGAGATGCGACGGCTGATCGACGATGACAATATCGCCGGGAAGGGGTCGGCGGTGTCGCGCGAGAAGGTGTGGCAGCAACTCAGACAGCGTTATTTGCTTGATTGGAATGACCCTGTATTTGTCGCCTTTGCTGAGGCTTTTCATGCAACGGCCAACGTGGGAGATCGAGGATTGCTCTGCTACCTGCTCTTCGCGGCTACCAACCGCGTCTTTCGCGAGGCGACGCTGCGCTGCATCGTTCCCCTGCTTGGCAGGGCGGGGGCCGCGGTCCCGATCTCCGGCGTACGGGGCGAGATAGAGACGATGGTGCGCGAGCAGCATCTGCACTGGGCGGAAAGCACGATCGAGAAGGTGGCACAGAATCTGCTCGCCGCCTTGCGCGATTTCGGCCTCCTGCGTGGCGGTACGAAGAAGGTGACGGTGCGCCCGCGCGTCACGCCGGTCGTGACGTGGTACGCCGCACGCCTCGCCGAGCTGGCGGGCTGCACCGCGCAGCAGACCCCGGACTTTGTCGGGTTCCGTTTGCTCGGGCTCGATCGCGCGGCCGCAATTGACGCCCTGTATGCGGCGGGTACGGCGGGGGCGCTCGCTTTTCGGCTGCTGGCGGATGTCGCCGAGCTGTCGCTCGCGCCGCTCACGCATTCTGCGGTATTGGAGGGTGGCGATGCGACGCACGCTCGATGAGGCGCTGATCGCGCTCCGCCACACGGTGGATGGGTGGGCACGAGGCGATGTCCGGCCGGATGTGCGCGTATTTGTCTATCCGCCCGAGCGAGAGGTCGAGATGCTCGCGCGCCTGCGCTCCTTCGTCCAGGAACGCGCAATGGCAGGGCAACAGATCGCGCTCCTGGATGTCGGCACGCTGCTGCTTCAAGAAGTCGAACGTCGCGTGGGCATGTCCGAGCGACTGGCCCAGCAGGAGGAACGTGACCGGCGGCGACTGGCGCAAGACCTTGAGCAGTTCGCCACACGCGCAGTCCGAAACGCGATCCTCGCTCCGCACGATAGCGCGACTGTTTGCCGCCTCCTGCTGAACACCGGTACACTGGCAACGACAATTTCCTACTCGGCGTTGCTCAATGATATCCACGACACGGTGACCACTCCGTCCATCCTTGCCTTTCCGGGCGAAGGCGACGAACGGTCGCTCAATTTGCTCGGTCTGCGTTCGGACACGAGTTACCGCGTGCCACGAATCTAACGGGAGGACCGTATGGCGAACAGTGAGACAATGTGCGTCTCTGAGGTGATTGATCGCGATCTCAACGATGAGCCGCAGAGCGTCGTCCGGGTTTCCGACAACGGCGCGCTGGCAAGTGACCTCCGCGAATACGTGCTCACCGACGCCCTCGCGGGAGAGTTCGCAAAGGTGCTGGAACACATCATCGAGGGCGGCGAGACGCGGGGCGCGGGCGTCTGGGTCTCCGGCTTCTTCGGCTCCGGCAAGAGCTACTTCGCCAAGCTCGCGGGGCACCTGCTCGCCAATACGCATGTCGGGACGGTGACCGCCCGCGATCTCTTCGCGCACCATCTCCAGGATGGCCGCCCCCACGATCAGCGCATTCGCGAGTTGTTCCAGGAAGCGACCATCCACACGGTCGCGCCGCGCCTCGTGATGTTCGACATCACGGCCGAGAGCACGGCGAGCGACACGACAGTGGGGATGACCTTTCTGCGCGCGTTCTATCAGTCATTCGGGTATTCGCGGATCGTTGCCTTCGCCGAGCGCGAGGTGGAGCTCGAAGCGGCGGGCAAGTACGAGGAGTTCCAGCGACTCTATGAGGAGCGGAGCGGCGTGGCGTGGGCCGAGGACAAAGACCTGAACTCCGCCGATACTGGCCTGGCCGAGTGTCTCGCCGCGCTCCTGCCCCAGCGCTATCCGTCTCCGGATGCCGCGTTTCAAAGCCTCGACCGCGCCACGCGGCAGGGAGAGCAAACGACGATCGGTGATGTCGTCGCTGTATTGCGCCGCTGGCTGGATGGGGCGAGCGGACGATCCCTCCTGTTTGTGGTGGATGAGGTGGGGGCGTGGGCGAGCCGGGACCTGCGCCGCGTGGAGGAGATCCGCGCGATGATCGAGGCATTCGGGGACGCGGGGCGTGTCGCCGTGATCGCGACCTCGCAGGAGGCGCTCTCGAGCGTCGTCCAGAACACCACGAGCGACGGCGGGCTGCTCCAACGGCTCACCGCGCGCTTCCGCACCAACGTGCACCTCGAATCGAGCGAGGTGGGCACCGTGATCGAGCAGCGTATCCTGCTCAAGAAGGCGACCGCGCATCCGACGATCGGGGCGCTCTGGACGCGGCACGCCGCCCAGGTGACGGACGTCGCCGCGGCGCCCGGCCTCGAACTCGGCGGTATCCAGTACCCGAAGCCGAACGCCGCGAACTTCGCCGCCGACTATCCCTTCCTCCCCTACCAGTTGCCCGCCGCGGCGGACATCTTCGGCGCGATGCGCGGCGTGCGCGTCAGCGCCGGGGCGCGCTCGATGCTGAAAGTCGCCTTCGACGCGACGCGCGGCCTCGCGAACCAGCCCCTCGGCGCCGTCGTCTCGTGGGACCGGATCTTCGACGCGGCGAACCGCGACAATGAGTTCGCGAGCGAGGAATACCTCGGCAGCCAGGGGCTCACCTACCTCCGGCAGGCCGATCGCGACGTGACGGACGTGCCTCTCGTCCCGTCACGACTGCTGAAAGTCCTCTGGCTGATCGGGAAGAGCGCCCGCATCCCGCGCACCGTGCCAAACCTTGCCCGCCTCCTGCTCGACGACCTCGGCGCGGATCTTCAGCAACTGGAAGGCGATGTCGAGCGGACGCTCGTCGCGCTCGAAGGCGCCACCTTTGTGCGGTTGGAGACGGGCACGAAGCAGTGGCAATTCCTATCGCAGGACCAGGTCACGGTCGAGAAGCTGGTACAGGAGATCGCGCGCGACCTGACCGCCAAGGAGGTGCGCGACGAGGTCAGCCATCTCTACACCGATGCGCTCAAGCAGGCGTACACGGGGCGGCTGCGGCATGGGAAGAGCAACACCCAGTTCACGTACGGCCTCTTCTTCAACGACGCGCCGCTCGCCAACGAGTCCGCGCCCGTCACGCTCCGTGCCGTGGTCGTGGGGAGCGGCACAGCGCACCTGGCGAAGCAGGCGGAGGAGCAGAACACGGCGAACCTCGATGCGCCGCTCGTCGTCTGGCTCCTGGAGCCGGGGGAGCGGCTGGAGGATCGGGTGCGTCGCGCCCTCGCCATCGAGCGACTGCCGGAGAGCGAGGAGTATCGCCGCGTCGCGACCGCCCGCACCAAGATCGAGGCGGACAATCTGCGCGCCGACGCCGACCGACTGCGCCGCGAGGCCGAGGAACAGGTGGCGCGGGCGCTGGGCGGCGGGCGCCTCCTTTACACGGGCCAGACGGTTGACCTCGACGGTACCACGACGCGCACGCAGGTGGAATCGGCGCTGAAGGATCGCATCGCCATCGCCTACGACCGCTTCGCCGAGGGCGATCGGGTGTTCAATGCGAACAACGTAGACAAGCTCTTCACCGTCCCCGCCGCCGACCGCGCGGGGCTGGACCCCACCCTCGGCCTCTTTTCGCCGGACGGGCACCTCAACGGCGCGACTGTCCTCGCGGAGGAGCTGACGGGCTACCTGACGCACACGACGAAGACCGCCGGGGCCGATGTCGTCGCGCATTTCGACCGGCAGCCGTTCGGCTGGCAGGCCGACCTCGTCCGGTACGTCGCGACGGCGATGTTCGTGGACGGCAAGCTCTCCGCGCTCGACAAGAACGGCACGCGGTACGAGAACCCGCGCGAGCAGGGTGCGAAAGCGCTCTTCGGCACGGCGGCGTTCCGGGCGACGCGGCTCGAGGTCCAGGAGGATTCCCTCTCACCGACCGAACTGTCGCAGGCGCGGCAACTGCTCACCGATCTCGGGGCCGCGCCCGATGGCGGCGACGAGATCGCGGTGCGGGAAGCGACACAGAAATTGCACACGCGGCTCATCGTCCGGCTCGGGATACTCGCGCAAGCGCGCGACGCCGACCTGCCCTTGCCCGCCGCCTATGACGCGATCCCGCAGACGGTGGAAGAGATCGCCACCGGCGGGTCGCGGGCCGTCGTCATCCGGGCGTTGCTCGCGCAGGCGGCGGCGCTGCGGGAAGCGGAATCGTGCCTCGCCCGGCTGGAGCAATTCGCCGAGCATGGCGGCTTCGTGCAATTTTCGCGCTCGCAACGACTGCTCGGCGCGGCGCGCTCCTCCGGCCTGACGGACGATCCGGGAGCGACGGACCTCGAGTACGCGGCGACGCAACTGGATGCCCTCCGCGAGCAGCGACGGGTCCTCGAAGAGTGGGACGGATTGTACAAGACCTATCGGGCCACGATCGTCCACGCCTTCAAGGCGGTCTACGAGCCGCTGCGCCGGAAGGTCGCGGAGGAGACGCAAGCGGCGAACGCCGCCATTCGTGCGATGCCCGAATACCAGGCCCTGAAACTCGATGCCACGACGCAGATCCGCGAGCGCTATCTCGGGAAGAAGCGCCCGCTCGATCCGGTGCCGATGCCGGACCTAAAGGGCGAGCAGGAACTGCTGCAAGCCAATGATGAGTACAGCATCCCGTACCTGCGGACCATCCTCGATGCGCTGCCGACGCAGGCGGCGGCCGCCCGCGCTTTCGTGCGGCAACTGGCGGCGAGCGAGGAGGACCGAAAGCGCACGGTGATCTGGAAGACGGCGGACTCGCTCACCACACAGCGGTTCGCGACCGAGACCGAGGTGGATACGGCATTCGATGCGGCGAAGGAAGCGGTGAAAGCGTTGGTACGGCAGGGGAAGATCGTCGAGATCGGGTAATTGACGCACTCGCGCGTGGGATGGGAAAGTCACATGGCGACGACAACAGCGACAACAGGAACATCCGAGGGCATCCCGTCCCGCGTACGTGGGGCGATCCGGGCGGCGGTGCTCGATCTGCGCACCACCTTGCAGGAGGATTTCACGCGCCAGCTCGCTGCCCTCGGTGTCACCGCGGCGGGGGCTGCGCCCCTGACGGAGGGCCGTACACTCACCGAGGCGGATGCGCGGGCGCGGGAGATGGCGGCGACGGTGATCGCCCGGGAGATGGCGAATGGCGCGACGACTGCCGAGGCGTTCACACGCTTCGTGCGCGAGTGCGCCTTCACCTTCCTCAATCGCGCCGTCGGGCTGCGCTGCCTCGAGGAGCGCGGGCTGCTGATCGTGGACGGGCAGACCGAGACCGCCGTCACCCGCGACCCCGCCACTGGCGAATCCTCCCTCTACTGGCGCGTCCGGCGCGAGGGAATTACGCAGCCGCGCGAGACGTGGCGTGAGACGTTGCGCCGGGCGTATACGGCGATTTCCGCCAGCGTCCGCGTGCTCTTCGACCCCGATTCGGAGTACGCCGCCCTCCTGCCGCTCGCGCCGACGCTCACCCGCGTGATGGACAAACTGAACGACCCCGCCATCCCCGCCGAGACGTGGGCGGCGGACGAACTGCTCGGCTGGGTGTACCAGTACTTCAACGCCGACGAGAAGGATCGCATCTTCGCGGCGGCCCGCACCGAGAAGAAGAAGATCGCCGGAGACGACATCATCCCCGTCACGCAGTTGTATACCGAGCGCTACATGGTGGATTACCTGCTCCAGAACACCCTCGGCGCGCTCTGGGGGCGGATGCACCCGCACTCCCACCTGCCCGCGACGTGGCCGTACTACGTAACGCCGCCCGCCGATGATCCGCCCGCCCCGCTGCCAACGCGCCCGCTGCGCGAGATCACGCTGCTCGATCCGTGCTGCGGCAGCGGCCATTTCCTCCTGCGCGCCTTCGACATGCTCGCGGCGATGTACCGCGAGGAGGGCGAGGAGCGCGAGGAGGAGATCCCCGGTCTCATCCTCGGCCACAACCTCTATGGGGTGGACATTGATCTGCGGGCGGTGCAGATCACCGCGCTCGCCCTTGTGATGAAGGCGCGGGGCATCGCAGGGGCGGGGTTTGTGCCGTCGCGCCTCAATCTCGTCGCCGCCGATGTCGCTCTCGGCCCTGCACCCGGCCCGGAACTGCTCGCTCGCCTCGGCAACGATGCCGAACTGCGCCAGTTCGTCACGGAACTCTGGGCGACGCTGCGCAATGTCCGCGAGTTCGGCTCGCTCATCCATCCGGAAGCGGCGCTCGATGTGATCGTGCAGCGGCGGCAGGCGGAGCATCAGATGCAGTTCGGCCAGCTCGCGCCGGACACGCAGCAATGGAACCTCTTCAAATCCGACCTGCTCGCCGGGCTGCGCGAGGAGTTCGCGCGGCAGGCGACCAGCGACGATCTGGGGCAGCGGCTCTTCGGGCAGGAGGCGGCGCGGGGCGTGGATATCGTCGAAGCCCTCTCCCGCCGCTACGATGTAGTCGTGACGAATCCTCCCTATATGGGCAGCGGCGGCATGGGAGTCACATTCAAGGCATTCGTGGAGCGCGAGTACAAGGACGGCAAGCGCGATCTCTATACCGCCTTCATCCTCCGGTGCCGCGACTTTGCCGTTTCGGGCGGAGTGGTGGGGATGGTGACGCAGCAATCGTGGCTCTTCCTCCGCTCCTTCGCCGCGCTGCGGGAAGGGGTCTTGCGCGGCGCGCACCTCGCCACCCTTGCCCATCTCGGCCCCCACGCTTTCGCAGAGATTGGCGGCGAAGTCGTCAATACCGCCCTATTCACCCTCGTCAATGCCGCGCCGACCGCCGACAATCGCGTGACGGGCTTCCGCCTCGTCGGGCCAACGACGCCCAGCGCGAAAGCCACGCTACTTCGGGCAGCTGCGGCTGGCACGGCACCAGGCGTCGTTTCCACGCCTCAGCAAGCAGACTTCCTCGCCATCCCGGAAACCCCCGTCGTCTATTGGCTACGCCCCCGCTTCTTTCAGCTTCTCAACCCATCGCTGACTTTCGCTATGCGGTACACGCTAGGTTGGGGGGTTTCATCATCAGATAATGACCGATTTCTCCGACTCTTTTGGGAAGCCAGCGCAGGCGGTTATTGGCTGCCGCACATAAAAGGCGGCGGTTATGGCAAGTGGTGTGGGCTCGAATCTTGGGTGCTTGACTGGAGAAATGACGGGGCAGTATTGAAGTCCTTCATTCTTGAGCGATATCCGTATCTCGGCAAGAATTTCGAGATCAAAATCCGTCCCTATACCTTTGATCACTTCGGGTGGGCGTATTCATCTATGTCACGGGCAGGGCTTGGATTTCGCTTCTTTGACCGCTCCTACACAACGAATGCTAAATCGCCGGCTGTCTTCATGGACACAGCACACTACGCCATTGGGGCATTACTAAATGGTCGATTGATGACGTTTCTTGCTCGGTCAACGTCAATGAGTCTGAATATAGACGAAGGTTATGTCGCAAGTTTACCTCTCTTGGATGAGCCAAGTAATAAGATGGAAGTCCTAGGCGCAGCGTGTGTCGGTCTCAAGCAATGGCTGGCGGCGCAAGAACCGACGGAGCGGCGGTTCGCGGCGGTGCCGCTTGAGGCGGGTGGGGGCGGATCGCTGCTCGCACGGTGGCAACGGACGGAGGATGAGGTGCAGGCGGTGCAGGCGACTCTTCATGCCCTGGAAGGCTGGAACGAACGCCTCGTTTGCGATGCCTACGAACTCGATGAGGGCGATGTGCAGGCAGTACTCGATGAGACAGGCACCCCGGCGGGCTGGTTTCCTCTCGTCGCGGGTTACGACACGCTGCCCGCTTTGCCCTCCACCCACGCGAATATAAATATGCTTGCGGAAGCGCGGGCGGGCAGCGGCGCATTCGCGGATTATTTGCGTTCGCTGCACCGGCTCACCCTCGCACCGGACGCCCTTGCTCATCTGAAAGCCCGCCTCCGCGCCCGATACGAGGCCGGACCCGGTGCAGCAGTCAGCGATGAGGTTGATACGACGACCGGCGACGGCGAGGAAGCGGAAGCCGTGGCACTCGGCGCACGCATTCCGATCCCCACCGAGACCTTCTTAGAGGAGTTGTCGCAATCCCTCGAACTGCACCCTCTCTCCGTCTTTTGGCTGCTGCACGAGTTGCGCGCGGAGGGCGTCGTTAGCCCCCCGGAAGTGAAGCGGCAGATGGAGGATTGGACCTCCGTCACGCTGATGCGCCTGCTCGGCTATCGCTGGCCGGAGGAGGCGCCCTCGTCCGGCGCGGAAGGTCAGCCGATCATCCCTCTCGTCCGGTGCGACGCCACGACGCGCACGGCGGACGAACTGCTCGGCGCGCGGCTGGAAGCCGAGTTCGGCGTGGAGGGGCGCGACGAGAGTGAGCGTGAGTTCCGCACCTACGTGGGGCGCGACCTGAAGGAATGGCTGCACAGGGACTTCTTCAAGCGGCACATCCAGCAGTTCAAGCAGCGGCCCGTCGTCTGGCATTTCGTTTCCGGCGGCCATCCCTCCGGGCGCGCCCCGGAACGCGCCTTCGAGGCGTTCGTGCGCTATCATGCCCTCTCGCGGGAGACGCTACAGACCCTCCGCGCCACCTACGCGGGCGGCTTGATCGAGCGGCTGCGCGCCAACGCGGAGCGCGACGCCGCGCGGGCGAGCGCGTTCCAGATACAGATCGAGGAAGTCGAGGAGTTCCGCGCCGCCCTCGCCCGCATCGAGCGCGGCGAGACGCTGAAGGATCGCATCCGCTGCCGCTGGAAGGGCGAGACCGATGACGGCCGCCCCGGCCCCTACGCCCCGGACCTCGACGACGGCGTGAAGGTAAATATCCGGCCCTTCCAGGAGGCGCGGCTGCTCGCCGTGAAGGAAGTCATCAAGAAGTGGTGAACGCGCCCGCTCCCGACCTGCCCCTGCTCGAAGCCCTCGCGGCGGACCTACTCGCGCGCTTCGACGCCGCCCCGGACGGCCTACCCCGCCGCACCCTGCTCTGGCTCGACCCGGAAGGCGAGTTCGCGCGCCTCGTGCCCCATCTGGCCGCGCCCCTTGCGACGGCACATGTGACCATGCTGACCTGCACGCAGGATGACGGCTTGCAGTGGCCGGTCAAGCTCGCCATCCTGCGCCGCGACGCGGCCGAGGCCGCCGGGGAACCAGCAGAGCGCATCCTCGTCTATCTGCCGGGCTGGGAGCGCGTCGCCCTCGCGCCCGGCGCGGACGGCACGCCGCCCGACCTGTGGAGCGTCTACGAGCAGCGCTACAAGGGCGCCATC